>LVVU01000029.1:0-1799 GCA_006954465.1 Candidatus Methanoprimaticola hominis | reverse complement strand
CCCTTCTTGCCCGCGAGGAGCGGGAACTCGTCGGTGTACCTTCCGGCCTCGGAGACGGGGCAGAACGGTGCGATGCCGTATCTTTTTCCCGTCTCGTAATCGTCGGGACCGTGGCCGGGGGCGGTGTGGACCAGTCCGGTGTTGTCGTTCTCGACGTAGTCGGCGGTGACGACGGTCCATGCGCGGTCGCACCTGGGAGCGGCTTCCACTTCGAACGGAGGGATGTAGGCGAGGCCTTCCAGGTCCTTGCCCTTCATCCTCTCGAGGATCTCGAACCTCTCGTATCCTCCCTTCTGCATGACGTACTCGGCCTGTCCCTCGAGGACGATGACGACCTCCTCGCCCTTGTCTCCGGAGAGCTTCACACGGGCGTAGTCCATGTCGGGGTGGGCAGCCACGGCCATGTTGGCAGCGAGGGTCCAGGGGGTGGTGGTCCAGATGAGGAGCGATGCGGAGCCGTCCTTCAGGGGGAACCTGACCATGATGGAGGGGTCGGTCTCGTCCCAGTACTCGATCTCGGCCTCGGCGAGAGCCGTCTCGCACCTGGGGCACCAGGTGACGACCCTGCTGGCGGGACGGAGGAGCTTCTTCTCCTCGGCCCTCTTGATGGTCCACCATGCGGACTCGAGGTAATCGAGCTTGATGGTCTGATAGGGGTTGTCCCAATCCATCCACACCCCGAGCTGCTTGAACTGCTCGGTCATGTCCTTGTGGAGGCCCAGGGCGAACTCCCTGCAGGTGTTGACGAACTTGTCTATCCCGAGTGTTTCGATGTCCTTCTTGGAGTGGACGCCGATGTTCTTCTCGACCTTGACCTCGATCGGGAGGCCGTGCATATCGAATCCGGGCTGGTCGCGGACGTTGTATTCGCACATCCTCCAGTATCTGATCAGGATGTCCTTGACGGTCTTGTTCATGGCCGTGCCCAGGTGGATGGCCCCGGTGGTGTACGGGGGGCCGTCGACGAAGTAGAACCTCTCCCCGTTCTCGTGGAGCTTCTTCGTCTCGTGATAGGCGTCGGTCTCTCTCCAGTACTGCTGGACATCCTTCTCGATGCCCTTCGCATCATAATTGGCGCGGATCTGCTTTATCATCGCATTCCCTCGAATCCTCCGGGGTTTTTCTTCCCCCGGGTCGGTTTCGAAGGACCATCGCGGTATCTATGATAAGGGTATCGTGTATGAGGAGGACTAACTGTACCTTGGTTTCTTTGATTCATGGAATCAGGAATCAGTCATCGGATTCCAACAATCTAAGGAAAGTCCCATTTGATACTTTAAACAATCTAAGGAAAGTCCCATTTGATACTTTAAACAATCTAAGGAAAGTCCCTTTTCAATCGAAAAAAATTTTAAGGAACATCACATCCAGCATGTATGAAGAGGAAGATCTATAACAGTCTCCTGAAATGGAAAGAGAGATCGAACGGATCTTCCGCATTGTTGATCGAAGGCGCTAGACGTGTAGGGAAGAGCTATATCGTCGAAGAATTCGCCAAGAACGAATATGAATCGTACATCATTGTGAATTTCAGCAAGATTGGAAACGATGTGAAGGCTCTTTTCGATGATTTGACGGATATTCCGTTTTTAACGCAAGCTTTGGCATCCATCCAGCATGTGAGACTCTATGAAAGGAAATCGTTGATAGTGTTTGATGAAATCCAGAGTTATCCACGTGCTAGAGAGGCTATAAAATTCTCAAGCTAGGTGACATGCGAGTTGGTGGATTCCGAGTAATAGCTATTACAAACATTACAGACAGCTGTTATTATACGCACAACCCGTCCCTGTCATCAT
>LVVU01000028.1 GCA_006954465.1 Candidatus Methanoprimaticola hominis | reverse complement strand
AAGAAGGACGGTTCGTCCGTGGTGAAGACCACTGAGGCTGACGGCTCCTTCACGGAGGTCTCCACGGAGGTCGACGGATCCAAGAAGGAATCGACCCTCGTCAAGACGGACAACGGAACCATCGAGACGGAGAAGAAGTTCGACCCCACAGGGAAGGAGACTGGCTCCATCGAGAAGAAGACCGAGGCCCTGGACGGCGGCATCGAGTCGAAGACGGAGAAGGTCCTGGACGACAAGGGCAAGGCCGCCATCAGGAAGAACCTGGAGTCCGCGGACGGATCGCTCTCGATCTCCATCGAAGCGTCCATCGAGGCCGACAAGGTCTCCCTCAAGGCCCAGATCTCCCTGGACATCGCTCCCGGTACGGAAGCGAGCGGAGCGGTGGAGAAGGCTCTGAGCCTTGTGGGATCGGAGATCGAGAAGGACGTGACCAAGGGCGATGCGGATGCCTCGCATTCGCTGAAGATTAACTCCAAGGATACGAAGGCGGTCCTGTCCGCCGAATCCTTCGGTAGGATCTCCGACCTCGGCATGAGCGCAGCGTTCGAGCTCGACAAGGGAACCGTGGAGTTCGATCCCGGCGCGGCTAAGAGGCTCTCCGGCCACAAGGGACCGGTCAGCGTCAGCATGGCGCACGTCGATTCCTCTGGTCTCTCCGATGTGCTCAAGGAGGCCGTCGGCGACAGGCTCGCATTCGAGATCTCCGCCGGATCCCCCGATTCCGAGATCCACGACCTCGGAGGAACGGCCAGGATCACGGTCGAGTACGAGCTCCCCGCAGGGATCCCCGCATCCGATGTCCGCGCGTTCTACGTGGACGACGCAGGTGTCAAGCACATGATGGAGACGGTCTTCGACGAGCTGACCAAGAAGCTGTCCTTCGTCACCCCGCACTTCTCCCTGTACGTTATCGGCTCCGTGGCGGACGTCGCGGAATCCGAGGATGATGGGGACGAAGGGACATCCGCATGGGTGTTCGTCGCGGCCGTAGCCGCTATCGCCATCGTGGCGGCAGCGGCGGTCCTCCTTCGCAGGAAGGGCTGAAACCGATCCCCTCGGGGCTCCGGTCCCGAGGGGCAAACCGATTCCCAAACGACTTACCATCCTGCCCCTTTCAAATATCTGGACCCCATCCGGCGGCCTCAGATACGATGAGGCAGTCCGTAGAAGCGCTGAAGAAGGCATTCCCGTACACCATCCGACGGGATATCTCTTCATGGGCGCCGCGTTCGGCGTGATGTTCGCCGACATGGGGTACAGCGTCCTATGGGCGATCCTCATGAGCACGGTGGTCTACGCCGGCTCCGGACAGTACCTCGCCGTCAACTTCTTCGTTCCCGGATTCTCCCTGGTCCAAGCTGTGGTCCTGACGATCATGGTCAACATCAGGCACGTGTTCTACGGTCTGTCCCTGGTCGGGAGGTACAACAAGTTCGGGAGGAAGCGCTGGTACACCATCTTCGGGATGTCCGATGAGACGTACTCGCTGGTGTGCACCACCGAGGTTCCGAAGGATGTAAGCGACGAGGATTTCGTCTTCTCCATAACGCTCCTGGACCATCTCTACTGGATCCTGGGCGCAGCGCTGGGCTCCATCCTCGCGGTGACCGTGAGGTTCAACTCCCAAGGCATAGAGTTCGCCATGACCGCCCTCTTCCTGGTCATGTTCATCGAGCTCTGGTACAGGAGGAACAACAGGCTCCCCGAGCTCATCGGAGTGCTCTCCACCCTGGTGTGCCTCATCGTCTTCGGCGCGGACACGTTCGTCCTGCCGGCGATGCTGGTGATCATCGGAGCGATATTCGTCTTCAGGACGAGGATCGAGAAGCAGGAGGGCAGGACCGATGCTTGATGCGGCCTCCTCGCTGATAATGATCGTCGTCGTAGCCGTGGCGACCTTCGCGACCCGTGCGGCATCGTTCCTGGTGTTCCCCAAGGGGAAGGAGGTCCCTCCTCAGATCGAGTACGCCGGGAAGGTCCTGCCTCCGGCGATCATCGGGATGCTGGTCGTCTACTGTCTGAAGTCGACATCTGTCCTGGCGTATCCGTACGGACTCCCTGAGCTCATCGCGTGCGTCACGGTCATCGCCCTGCACATCTGGAAGAGGAACATCTTCCTCTCGATCGGCGTCGGAACCGTGCTCTACATGGTCCTGGTGCAGGTCGTCTTCGCATGATCGGTTCCGCGAGTCGCGGTATTCGGCGCATCTCCTCAGGAATCCGAGGGGGACCTCGGGGTTCGAGTAGTAGTACATGTGCGGATATCCCGCGAGCAGGGTGCCGTCGTCGTTGATGCACCTGTACGTCGTCCCTCTCTTGGACGCCTCCCAGGCATCCCCGTTGGACTCGCTGTCCCAATAGTGGAACTCGTGGCCCTTGATAATAGGCCTGGAGCGCATCATCCCCCTGTCGTCCACGGGCTGGAGAGATACATAGCCGAATCTGCAGAGCTTCCCGGTGTTCCATGTCCTTCCGGGGATCGCTCCGCACATCCTCCTCTCGATGCCGTCGCGGTCCTCCATCCTCTCGTGGAGGTACATGAATCCGCCGCATTCGGCGATGCACGGCATGCCGTCCGCGATCTTGGTGCGGATATCCTCTAACATGGAGGTGTTGGATTCCAGCTCCTCGCCGTGGAGCTCGGGGTATCCTCCGGAGAGGACGATCCCATCGACATCGGGTAGCTTCCGATCCCTGATGGGGGAGAACCTGACGATCTCCGCTCCCATGCGTTCGAGGATCTCGATGTTGTCCTCGTATGTGAAGCAGAACGCATCGTCCTCGGCGAATCCTATGCGGACCCTGCCGTCGATGCGTCCGACCTCCGGCGCGGAATAATCTAGTTCGGGGGCGCTGTTCGCTATGCCGATCAGCTTGTCGATGTCGACCGATTCCTCGAGTACCGCTCCGAGCTTGTGGAGTTTCTCCCTCAGGGATTCGATCTCTCCGGGGAGGACCAATCCGAGATGCCTGCTCTCCAGTACGAGATCGTCGGGACGTATCCCAGGGGCTCGATGCCCATCTCCCTCACAAGGGGGGCGACGGCATCGAAGACCTTCTTGGACATCTGGTTGAAGATGACTCCGCGGATGTTGTTCTCGGCGAAGTCCTTGAATCCCTTCAGGACGGCGACCGTCGAGAGCGAAGCGCCCTTGGCGTTCACCAGGAGGACGACGGGGATGCCGAGCTTGTTGGAGACGTCGTTGGAGCTCGCGAAGGTGCCGTCGAACGTCACACCGTCGTAGAATCCCATCACGCCCTCGACCACGGAGATGTCCACGGTCTCGGCGGTCCTTCCGAACAGGTAGCGGAGCACCGGCTCCTCCACGAAGTAGGCGTCCAGGTTCTTGGACCTGGTCCCGATGGCGCGGGAATGGAACATCGGA
>LVVU01000027.1 GCA_006954465.1 Candidatus Methanoprimaticola hominis | reverse complement strand
GCCTCTGTTGGTTTGGTCACTTACGGATTGCAGACCACTTCTAAAATCAACAGGTTCGGCCGACCTCCGCTTCATTCGAAGTCGGAGGCCAGGTTGTTTGGGCTGTATAAACGGTCAAAATCGATGGAAAATGAAGGAAAAACGTTAGAAACAGATGTTTTTGATGACTGGATCGAGTGTAGTGCTACTTTTCAACTCGACCTAGGTTTAATATCCAGTATTCGGATTAAGCGGACGGTGACTCGAATGGAAGTCGTCGTCGAAAAATTCAATCCCTGGAAGGATTCCCTCGTGATGGGCATCTTCCTGCTGGTAATCGGCGTACTGATCATCGCTCTCGAGGCCGACGGTCTGAAGTGGATCCTGATCATCGCGGGTGTCCTCGCTGTGATCTCCGGACTCCTGACCATCGTCGAGGGGATGCAGTCCAGATTCAACATGAATATCGCGATAGGTGTGGTGACGCTCGTCATCGGACTCGCTCTGATAATCCTGCCCAACCTCTTCGCCGACGTCCTGATGGTGTTCCTCGCTGTCGCGCTGATCATCGTCGGAGCCGTCACCGCTCTCGGAGTCGGATCCAGCTATGCCGTGGCAACCGGTTCCAAGATCGTGTCGGTTCTCGTCGGAGTGATCCTCGTCGTTCTCGGGATCTACGCTCTGATGAATCTGGATGACACCGCGGATATCGTCATGATCATCATCGGTGCCTTCATCGCGATCGCAGGGCTCATGAAGCTCTACGGTGCGTACCAGCTCAAGAAGGTCTGCTGAAGCAGGAAAACGGTTTCAGGAGGGGGAGACCCCTCCTTCACTTCTGTCCCGTGATCTTGATCACGTGGTAGCCGAACTCCGTCTGGACGGGTCCGACGACATCGCCGGTCTTTCCGGCGAAGCATGCATCCTCGAAGGGCTTGACCATGTCGCCCTTGCCGAACCATCCGAGGTCCCCGCCCTTGGCCTTGGAGGGGCACTTGGAGAACCTCTTGGCGAGGGCCGCGAAGTCCTCTCCCTTGGAGAGGCGGTCTATGATGCCCTGGGCGTCCTTCTGGTTGGCGACCAGGATGTGCGATGCGCGTACTGATTTGACCATGGGTACGGGATGCAGGAACACGTAGATAACAGACTGGGTCAACAGGACTTAACATTGTTAATTTCCTGCGTTCCGTTTATATCCGCGGATGCAGAAGACGGTGGCATGATATTCCTATTCTCGGCGACAGGGAACTCCTACGCTGTGGCGAAGCGCATCTCCGACGAGTTCGGCATCGGGATGAACCAGGTCGCATCGGCGGTGCGCCACGAACGCTACTCCTTCGACGCCCAGGGCGAGGATGTGGGGTTCGTCTTCCCCACGTTCTTCTCCGGTCTTCCGAGGATGGTCCTGGAATTCGCGAGGAACGTGAAGGTCCGCAACCCCGGCCGCGTGTTCTGCGTCTCCACATGCGGCGCCGAATCCGGAGGATCCTGCGATCAATTGGCCGAGGCTCTCGGCGACCGTCTGCAGATAGATGCGATGTACGACGTCCTCATGCCGGACAGCGCCGTGTTCTGTCTCGATCCCCCCGCGGAGGAGGAGGCGAAGAGCATCCTCGAGGGTTCGGAGAAGGAGATCGATGCCATCGTCGAGTCCCTGAGGAGGAAGGAATCGGGGGACATGAGGAGGCACAAGGGGGACAGGGACTGGAGGTCCGTCTACTCCATGTACGAGGATCAACGCGTCACCGAGCCGTTCAGGATCACGGAGGCATGCATCCAATGCAGGATCTGCGAGGAGGTCTGCCCCGAGCAGGTCATAAAGGTCTACCACAGGAAGCCCATCTGGGACGAGGAGAAGTGCTCGCTGTGCATGAGCTGCATCCAGCTCTGCCCGAAGAAGGCGATAGAGTACGGGGATGCGAGCGTTAACCGCGGTAGGTACAGGCACCCGCTGTTCTACGAGAGGGCGTTGGGGATACCGTTCAGCCAGATGGGCGTCCGTTGATCAGAGGACGTCCCCTTTGAAACCGGCGTTCCTTCCCAGGTCGTCGACGGTCAGCGTCCTGCAGATCCTCTCGACGGCCTCCACGTTGTCCGGATCGGTCGCCGCGGTCCCTCCTTCGAGGATGTACGAGGAGAATCNNNTAGGTGGCGATGACGCAGCATTGGGAGACCATCCCGGCAAGGAGGACGCTGTCGCAGCCCTCCTCCTTCAGGACATCCTCCAGATCCGATTCGGAGAATGCGTTCATGTGATCTTTGCAGACTATGCGGTCGTTCGCTTCAGGAGGGATTAGGCCGTCGGTGAAATCGTCCCCTCCCTCACACGTCGGATGCCCGTCGTACATCGGACCGGTGTACTTCGCGTAGATTATCGGGTTCCCCGTGGAATGGAACAGTCCGATGGCATCGTTGACCGTGCGGATCATCCCCGGGGTCCCTTCCCTGAGTCCCTCGGTGGACTCGGAGAACTTCTTCTGGACGTCTGTCACCACGAGGGCGAAACGCCCGTTCTCGTATCCCGTCGTTGTCTTCATCCTCTACTCCGGGTATGGAATCGACCACGGGCTATTTCATAGAAACCGACGAATACGAGAATCGGATGGAAGGTCGCATCCGGAGGCGGAGGAATGAAGGGTCAATGGTCCAAGCTCGGTCTGTATCAGCTGCTGACAGGGGTCTTCGTGGGATCGTTGATCATTTCCAACATCCTCGCCTCGAAGACGTTCGAGATATTCGACGGGGTGACCCTTCCATGCGCCGTCTTCATCTTCCCGGTGGCCTACATCGTGAACGACGTCCTGTGCGAGGTCTTCGGACTGAAGAGGACCCGCAGGGTCATCTACCTCGGATTCGCCATGAACCTGCTGGCGGTCCTGATGTACGAGCTGGCGATGGCGCTCCCGGCTCCGGAATGGGGCAGGGGGACGTCGGATGCCTTCTCGGTCGTCCTCGGATCGTCCGCACGCATCCTGATCGGTTCGTTCGCGGCGTATCTCGTGGGCTCCCTTCTGAACGCATGGGTGATGGACAGGATGAAGGCCCGCGACGAGAAGCACCTCTTCGCGAGATGCATCGGATCCACCGTCGTGGGGGAGGGGTTGGATGCGGTCATCTTCCTGACGATAGCCTTCGCGGGGACCATGGCAGGGGCGGACCTGATGGTGATGATCGTCGCTCAGGCGACGTTCAAGATCCTGTACGAGGTGGTCTGCTACCCGGTCACAAGGCAGGTCATCGTCCGCATAAAGCGCCTGCCGGAGACGGTGGAAGGCGATCTCGTGTTCCAGCGATGCCCTTTCCTGAACGCTTATAAATACGCCCCGCCGGATTGGCGGGTGTAGTGATTCCAATGGGATTCAACGATGAGACGAACGTCCCCCAGGGGCCGTTCAACCCCAAGGGCCAGTGCTTCGAGACCGTCATGCTCCACGCCGGACAGGAGACCCCCGATCCGACCACGGGCTCCCGTGCTCCCCCCGTCTATCTGACCACATCGTACGTGTTCGACGACTGCGACGCCGCTGCGGACGTGTTCGCGCTGAGGAAGCCCGGCAATATCTACTCCCGTCTCACCAACCCCACCACCGAGGCGTTCGAGACGAGGATCGCCGCGCTCGAGGGAGCCACCGCAGCTCTCGCCGTCTCCTCCGGAGCGGCCGCCATCGCATACGTGGTGGAGGACCTGACCCGTGCCGGGGACCACATCGTCTCCGCGAACACCATCTACGGCGGGACCTACAACTACTTCGAGCACACGCTGAAGTCCCACGACGTTGACTGCACGTTCATCGATCCCACACAGCCCGATGCCATCGGGAACTTCGAGAAGGCCATCAGGGACAACACCAAGATGGTCTACATCGAGACCATCGGGAACCCCAACGCCAACCTGATCGATGTCGAGGCTCTGGCGGAGATGTGCCACTCCCACGGAGTCCCCCTCGTGGTGGACAACACCTTCGCCACCCCCTACCTGTTCAGGCCCCTCGATCACGGTGCGGATATCGTCGTCGAGTCCGCGACCAAGTTCATCGGAGGGCACGGGATCGTGCTGGGCGGAGTCATCGCCGAGAACGGGAGGTTCGACTGGGCCGGTTCCGGAAGGTTCCCCTGGATGGTCGATGCCGATCCGAGCTACCACGGGATCTCGTTCGTCAAGGACTGCCCCGATTCCCCCGTGTGCACCCGTATAAGGGCGATCATCCTGAGGGACATGGGCGCCTGCATCTCGCCTGTGAACTCCTTCGCGCTCATGATGAGCCTGGAGACGCTCTCGCTGAGGGTGGAGAGGCATGTCTACAACACGCAGAAGGTCGTGGAGTTCCTGAGGAACCACCCCAAGGTGGAGAAGGTCAACCATCCCATGCTGGAGGACAGCCCCGATCATGCGCTCTACGAGCGCTACTTCCCCAACGGTGCCGGATCCATCTTCACCGTGGAGACCAAAGGCGGGAAGGAGGGTGCGAAGCGCTTCGCCGACTCCGTGAAGATGTTCTCCCTCCTGGCGAACGTCGCGGACATGAAGTCCCTCGTCATCCATCCTGCCAGCACCACCCACTCGCAGATGACCGAGCAGGAGCTTCTGGCCTCCGGCATCAAGCCTTCCACGATCAGGCTGTCCATCGGATGCGAGAATGTCAAGGACATCATCGCGGACCTGAGCCAGGCCCTCGATAGGATCTGAGAAACCTTCCAGGGGGCTCCGACCCCCTGTTCCACCCCGTATCCGGTCTTGAAACCATCGGATAGCGCGCGCATGTGCATGATTATATCCGCGTATTCGTTCCACCCCCGTGATGAATGGGACCAATAAGGCGATCGTGGGGATCGTCTACGGGATTGCACTCTTTTTCGGGATTCTGGCGCTGGCGCTCAGCATCCTGGAGGCATTGGACAGCGGTGCCGCCTCCATCCTCCTCCTCGCCCCACACGAAGGGGAGATGACCCTCGACCTCGGGACGGTCGCGGGACTCGACGGCATCATGGGATACTATTCGGACTTCGTGGGCCTGTTCGGCGATTCCTCGATCCTCGCCGTGATCCTCGAGGTCGTCGGATTCATCCTCGCAGCGGCGGGGATGTTCACGCCCTGGGCGATGGACGTCAAGGGGAAGGACAACCCTGTCCAGTATCTGTGGACCCAGAGGCCCGGAGCCTTCGTCCGTACGGTATTCGCTCCCTGGGGGCTCATCCCCTCGGCATGGAGCAAGGCGAAGCCGCTGGTCATCGTGCCGATCGTCCTGCTTCCCCTGTACGCGGTCTGGGCGGCCGTGATGACGGCCCTGCTGATCGTGCCGTTCCTTCTGGTGAAGGCGGTCATCGGGGCCAAGATCCGCTCCGCCGCCAGGAAGGAGGTCAAGGTGCACGGGTCCGCGATATTCGCGGTGTGCCCCAAGTGCAAGCGCAATTTCGAGAGGCCCAAGGTCAAGTGCGACAAGTGCGACCTCGTGGTGGATTATCCGATCCCCAATGCGTTCGGATACAGGGTCCATACCTGCAACAACGGACACGACATCCCCTGCATCGCAGGGAGGAGGGCGGCCCTCACCACCGTCTGCCCCTACTGCGGCTCGAGGATAGTCACCAAGGAGGCGTCCCCCGTATCCATCGCATTGGTCGGCGCCACCGGCGCAGGGAAGACCACCCTGATGCTCGCAGCGGTCGAGACCATCTCCGATGTGGCCAGGTCCAAGACCGTCACCGTCGAGGCCGTCACGCCCGGCGTCTCCAAGCAGACCGTGGCTGCGAAGGACGTCGTGGCGAAGACCGCATCTGGAGAGCTGGATTCCGAGTGCCTTTTCCTCAGGTCCCTGGACCTGTCGGAGAGGGAGCTCGTGTTCAACGACATCTCCGGAACGGAGTTCGAGCCAAAGGAGGACAAGGTCCTGTTCGAAGAGTACTACACTTATTCGGATGGCATCGTGTTCGTGTTCGACCCGATCTCCCTGGAGCACGGAGGAAGGGGCGCCACGCCCATGGATGTCTTCGAATCGTTCCACAGCATGTTCACCCAGATCAACGGATTCGGTCCCGGGGCGGTATCGAAGATCCCCTTCGCCGTGGTGGCTTCGAAGAACGACGTTTTGAATCCACCGCTGAAGAGCGCGGATGTCAGGGATTTCCTCATCGAGAACGGGCAGCAGGGATTCGTGAGGGTCCTGGAGTCCGTATTCAGCGAGGTCCGGTACTTCGCCGCCTCATCCAAGGGCGACGACTGCAAGTCCGCGGCCGCACCGATATGGTGGATCGTTGGGAAGAGCGACCAGGAGCTCGCCACCAAGGTCCCCGTCCTTTCGGTTTGAGATAAACACCAAACGGCGGCGCGGGCATCGTCTCCCGTCGTCGCCGGCATTCCAATCCTTTTTCCGGAGGGGATCCCTCCGTTCGCAATCGCTTCGGATATCGCGAACAAGTGGAACGAGTCGATTATATACGCCTGATGACTACCTTGTATCCGAGGAGATGGAGGGCGATAATACCCAGGCTGCTGCTACAACCTGGGCAGGTCCCAAGCCGGACCAAGCTCTGACCTGCCTTACAGCAGGTCGAAGACCTTCGCGATGATGCGTAAAACATCAAGCAAGGCCTCGAGGATTTTTGTCCTCCGGTCCTGAGATGGTTCTGACATCTTAGGTGCCTCTGGAGGGGGTTACTCCTCTCCAGAACTCCCCTTGGGACATTTCATCCTTCATCGGGGTCCATCTGGAGGGGATTTCTCCCCTCCGGAGTAGATTTCTGCTTCCATACTATATGACTTATCGTCTACAGTTTAGTAAGTGATAAACGAAACCCAGAACCACTCCCAGGGAGAGCGGCTCTACGCGTTCGGAGTCCTCTTCACTCCTTCTCCTCGAACTGCGCGTCGTGCAGCATCTTGTAGTATCCGCCGATCTCCAGGAGCTCCTCATGGGTTCCGGATTCGACGATCTCCCCTCCGACCATGACGAGGATCCTGTCCGCGTGTCTCACGGTGGAGAGCCTGTGTGCGATGACGAACGAGGTCCTTCCGGAGGTCATCCTGTCCATGGCGCCCTGGATCTTGCGTTCGGTCCTCGTATCGACGGAGCTTGTCGCCTCGTCGAGGATGATCATGGGCGCATCCTTCACGATGGCGCGGGCGATCGCGATCTGCTGTCTCTGGCCCACGGACAGCCCCGTCCCCGACTGGAGGATCGTGTCGTACCCCTGCGGGAGGGAGCGGATGTAGTCGTCGATCCCGACTGTCCTGCAGGCCTCCTCCACCGATCCCCGGGTTGCATGGGGCGTGGTGTAGGCGATGTTGTCGTATACCGTGCCCTCGAAGATCCACGAGTCCTGCAGCACCATGGAGAACTGGTCCCTCACCTGTGATCTGGACATCGTCCTCGTGGGGATGCCGTCTATCAGGATCTCCCCCGAATCGGGGTCGTAGAACCGCATCAGGAGATTCACCAGCGTGGTCTTCCCCGCCCCGGTGGGTCCGACGATGGCGATCGTCGATCCCTTCGGAACGTCGAGGTCCAGTCCGTGGATGACCTCCAGGCCCTCCCTGTATCCGAAGCGGACCTTGCGGAACTCGACATGCCCTTCTGCACGGTCGAATCCGTCCAGTCTCGGATCCGGCTCCATCTCCACCAGTCCGAGGAAGTTGAACACGCGTTCGGACGCGGAGGCGACGGATTGCATCCTGGCGATGAGGTCCGCCATCTCGGCAACGGGCTGGTTGAACATCTTGACGTAGACGATGAAGGCGGCGATCACACCGTAGCCTATCTGTCCGTCGAGGATGAGGATGGATCCCGCCACGCACACGATGACGTATCCGATGTTGCTGATGAACCCCATCAGCCCCGGCATCATGCTGGTGACCACGCGGGCCTTGAAGGAGGATTGGAAGAGCTCCTCGTTGATCCCGTCGAAGATCCTGTTGCTGTTCTCCCAGTTGTTGTACGTCCTGACGATGTCGTGGCCGTAGTATATCTCCTCGACCACGGAGTTCACCTTCCCCAGGTCCCTCTGCTGGGCGACGAAGAACCTCTGGGTGCGACGGGTGACGAACCAGAGGAGGCACATGCCGAGGAGTGTCGGTATGACGGCGAACACCGCCAGCATCCAGCTGGTGTACAGCATCATGACCAGCGTTCCGACGATGGTGAACGCCGCGTTAACGGTGGACGAGATGCTCTCGGCGCTACCCTTGCGGACGGTGTCCGTGTCGTTGGTGACACGGCTCATCATATCGCCCATCTGGTGAGCCTCGAGGTACGAGAACGGGAGGCGGGTGAACTTGCGGGACAGGTCCTTCCTCATCCTGTCCCCCACCCTCTCGGAAGCGGCTCCGATGATGTAGGATTCGCCGAAATTGAACAGGAGGCTCAATCCGTAGACGACGAACAGCGCACCGCCGATGTGGGACACCCATCCCATATCGATCGATGTTCCGGAGGAGATGCTCTCGGATATGGCGTCCGTGAGCAGGTCCAGGAACTGGGGGCCGATCAGGGACAGCATGGTCCCGATGAGGGTGCAGGCCATCCCGATGAGGACGGCCCTGCGCTCGCTGCCCATGTATCTGAACAGGGAGCCCATGGCCTTGGAGAGGCTCTGGGGCTTGTCGCCGCCGCGGGTCCAGGGAGGTCCCGGCGGGGCTGCGCGGACACCCTTCTCACGCTCGGTCATCGAAATCCTCCAATTGCGATCTGGCGATCTCGCGGTACAGTTCGCAGGACCCCATGAGCTCCAGGTGGGTGCCGGAGCCGACTATGCGGCCCTTCTCGATCACGAGGATCTCGTCGGCGTCGATGATGGTGCCCACTCTCTGAGCGACGATGATCTTCGTCGCACCGGAGGTCTCCTTCGCGAGGGCGTCGCGGAGGTCCCGGTCCGTCCTGGAGTCCAATGCGGAGAAGGTGTCGTCGAAAAGGTAGATCGGAGGGTCCTTGCAGACGGCTCTCGCTATGGAGAGCCTCTGCTTCTGACCCCCGGAGAGGTTCCAGCCGTGCTGGGAGACGTCGGAGTCCATGCCTTCCGGCATCCTCTCCACCAGTTCCTCCAGCTGCGCTATGCGGATCGCCCTCCGGGCCTCCTCGTCGGACTTCTCGCGTCCGCCGTAGCAGACGTTGTCCCTCATGGACCCGGTGAAGACCAGGGCGGTCTGAGGAACGTATCCGATCATGGAGCTGAGCTCCTCCTCAGCGTAGTCCCTGACATCCCTGCCTCCGACCTCCACCCTGCCTTCGGTGGTATCGTAGAGACGGGGGATGAGGTTGATTATGGTGGACTTCCCGCTGGCGGTGGGTCCGATTATGGCCAATGTAGATCCCTTCCGGACCTCGAAGGAGATGTCGTGGAGGATCTCCGCATCGGTTCCGGGGTAGGTGAAGGAGACGTGCTCGAATCTGACGGTTCCCGGATCGGTGGCATCGGATGCGGAGCACGGACCGTCGCGGATGGGCGATTCGTGGTCGATGACCTCCTCGACCCTCCTGGAGGAGACGAGGATGTTCGGCAGCATCCTGAGGATGCCGGTGGCCATCATCACCGACGAGAGCACCATGGTCGCGTACGATGTGAACACGATCATGTCCGAGAACAGGAGCATCTGCTGCTCCGTGTTCCCTGCGGCGGCGTTGATGATGCCTGCACCCGCCCAGTATATGCCCATGGTGAGGAAGCTCATCATGGACGATGCGATCGGGTGCATCGCCGACATTATCCGAACGGCCTTGACGGCGTTGTCGCAGAGGTCGTCGGATGATTTGTCGAATTTGTTCAGGGTTCTGCTCTCGGCATTGTAGGCGCGGATGGTCCGCATGCCTTCCAGCTCCTCGCGCGTCTCTCCGTTGACGGCGTCGACGAACCACTGCATCTTCCTGATGTAGGGGATACCGCGCCACATGATGGTCGAAAGCGATACGAGGAGGACCACCATGGCAATCGCGGTGACGGCGGTCCATTCGAAGGCGCTGGACGTTATCTTGAGGAGGGCCCAGGCGGCGAGGACGGGGGCTTTGACCACAAGGGTGATCGCCCTGCCGAAGAACTGCTGGATCTGATAGACGTCGTTTGTCGATCTGGTGATGAGGGATGCGACCGAGAAAGAATCGAGGTCCTGGCGGGACCACTTCTCGATCTGCCTGAACTGCCTCTCCCTCAGAGTGCGGCATAATGCGGAAGCAACGCGGGACGCCAGGACCGAGGTGGTCATGGCGAGTGCGAGGCTCATGAAGGCGCAGAGGATCATCCTCTCCCCGCAGGCGGCGATCACCTCGGTGGCATCGCCGGCCTGGAGATGGTAGGTGATCTCCGACATGTACTCGGGGATGCGCAGGTCCAGGTACACCTGTCCCATGATGAGCATGACGCAGCAGCCCATCATCAGCCAGTCACGCCTCCTCAAGTACCTCAGAATCGTTCAATCGCCTCCAGTAACGGCGACGACATCGGAGGGTGCCTAATAAAGATTGGTCGGTTGGCAGGGAGTCGGCGGATAGAACTGCCTGGTTGATGATGCATTGGATGCCTGGAACATGACTCCTTGCCCGCTTCCGTCCATTATGATATATGAAGTTGCGACCAGAGGGCAATTGGATTATACATCCGATGATATGGTCACTTGTGTATCGTCTCGCAGTCTACGGAAAAGGAGGAGTCGGGAAGTCCACCGTCTCCGCGAACATCTCTTATCTGCTATCATGCACCGGGGGGACCGTCCTCCACGTGGGGTGCGATCCCAAGCATGATTCCACAAGGCTCCTCACACACGGCGAGACGATCAGGACGTTCTCATCCGACACATCCGCGGATCCCGTCTGCGACGGGATCAACGGCATCTCCTGTGTGGAGTGCGGGGGAGCGGATCCGGGGAAGGGGTGCGCCGGTAAGGGGATGGAGTTGCTCTTCACCAGGATCGCGGATGTCGAGGCGGATTACCGTGTGAGCGATGTGCTCGGGGACGTGGTGTGCGGAGGCTTTTCCATACCTGCGAGAGCGGGGAACGCCGATGCGATCCTCATCGTCACATCGGGGGAGTTCATGTCCCTGTTCGCGGCGAACAACATCCTCCGCGGACTGAGGAACATCAATCCCGGGAGGAGTGTCCTGGGGCTTGTATTCAACCGCAGAGGGGACAAGGGCGAGGAGGCATCCATCAGACGCTTCGCGGATGCCGTGGGGCTCCCGATCGTATGCGACCTCCCCCGTTCGAAGCTCTTCGCGGATGCGGAGGCGGAAGGGGAGGTGCTGGCTTCGCTCCATCCCGATTCCGAAGAGGCATCGAGGCTGAGGGATCTCGTCTCCTTCATACAATCCGATCCGGAGAGATTCGAACCATTGCCCCTCTCCGAGGGGGCGATGACCGACCTTGCTGCGGGGAGACCGATAAGGAAGGACGGAGGGGAGTCCAAGAGGCGGAGGTGCACCTTCGACGGATTCGACGCGGAGAGGAACCTGTCTTACCTTGGAGACTTCGTCATGCCCGCATGCACGTCGCACGGCGCCGTGGATGCTGCGATGAAGGTGAGGGATGCTGCCGTGATCCTCCACGGACCGAGGAACTGCGCCTATCTGATGGAGTACGCCTTCGTCAGACGTACGGTGTACGGCACATCCGAGCGTTCGGATCCGATCCCGGATCCGGGATTGTACAGCACGAACCTCGATGCGGACGGGGCGTTCCGCGATACCGGGGAGCTGATCGAGTCGGCGGTGCTACGTGCGAAGAGAGACGGATACAGGACGATGTTCCTCATCCCCACGTGCTCATCGGAGATCATGGGGACCGACCTGGCGGATACCGCGTCGTCTTTGTCGAGTAGGTATTCGGTGGACATCATCCCCGTTCCCGCGGACGATACGTTCCTCGGGAGCAAGTTCGGAGGCACCTCCGGGTTCCTGGATGCGATGATCGCCAGAATGGATCCCCGCGAGGTGGAGAAGGATACGGTGAATCTCATCGCGAGGTGGTTCTACGGCCTCGGGAAGGATGACAACATGGAATCCCTGCAGAGCATCCTTTCCAGGCTGGGGCTCCGCGTCCGTTTCAGATTTATGGATTTCTGCACAATGTCCGAAGCTTCCGATTTCTGCAGGGCGGAGTACGACATCCAGTTGGGATACTCGAGGTTCAATGAGCGCGTCGCCGACAGGATATCCGAGATGACCGGCCGCAGGAGGGCCCTGCGGCTCGATGTGCCGATGGGTTTGACCGAATGCATCGATTGGATCCATGTGATCGCGGAATACGCTCCCGAACTGGCTCCGCTGGTGCCTTCGGCCGAGGAATCCCTGCGCAGGGAGTTCGAGGATGGAATCGAGAGGTTCAGACCCATTCTCCAAGGGAGGAGGGTGGCGATCTACTGCATCATGGTCAGGGACCTGAAGTGGCAGGTGGAGACCCTGGAGGCCCTCGGGGTGGATGTCCGCGCGGTGATGTTCACGAAGGGGCACATGGTGGATCACAATCTGCGCATCCCCGATTACGGGGATACGAGGATAATTGACGATGCCGGCATGTGCGATCTGAAGAGGCTGGTCGTCGAGGAAGGGGTGGAGATGGTTCTGACGAACGATCCCGACCGTGTTGCGAGGGCGGGATTCAAGTGGGCGTCCCTGGGGTCCCGCAGGTTCGGGTTGAGAGGGGCGATCGAATGGGCGCAGATCCTGGCGGATTGTCTGCGTTCCCCCACGGGCGACTGGGAGGCGGGATTATGAGGCTGCATCCCGACGGATTCCTCGGCGCCGTGGTCGCCTCGGAATCGCTCGGCATGACGGATACGATGATCAACGGGGCGGGCGGATGCAGGTCCCGTTCGCAGATCATGATACACGATCTGATCCCGTCGTACACTCCCGAGAACCGCGGATGCTGCAAGTCGAAGTACTTCAGCAGACAGTCCCGCCTGCCATGCACGTATCTGAACAACGATGATATCGTCTTCGGATCGGCGGTCAAGGTGTCCGAGGGGATCGAATCTGTCTCCGGCGTCACGGGGAGGAGAACGCTTCTTATCGATACTCTCGGGGCTTCGCTGATCTGCACCGAGTACTCGGGTCTGACCGGCGTGGAGGGGAGGGATCCCGTTCTCATGGAGGGGGACCTCTCGGGGATGACCTTCGCCGAAGGTTATGATGCAGCGATGGTGCTGCTGCTGGAGTCGATGGACATAGGGGGATTCGAACCCAGGGAGAGGTCGGTGAACCTGCTCGGATACGGCATACAGGATCCCGGATGGGAGACCGGGGCGGAGGAGCTCCGCCATCTGATGTCGCTGATGGGCGTGGAGGTGGTCTCGATACCGGGATGCCTGCCGTCGGAGGATGATGTGCGTTCGATGGGGTCGGCCTCGTTGAACGTGATGGTGCGTCCGGAGCTCTGCCGCAGGACCGCGGCAATGCTCGGGGACAGGTTCGGCACACCGTTCCTGAGGCCGTCGGAGGGTGCTCCGATAGGGTATCCTGCTACGCGTTCCTTTGTCAGGGAGGTGGCTTCCGCGCTGGGAGCGGATCCGGAGCCTGCTCTGGAATACATCGACAGGGATGCGGAGAGGGTGCACAGGGTCCTGATGAACTACGACAGGGCTCCCATCGGATTGCATGCCAAGGGATTGGTTGTCGATGGCGATTCCTCGTCGGTCTATCCGATCCTGAAGTGGATGACGTCCGCCTTCGGGATGTCGCCCCGTAGGATCGATACCGCGGATCCCGAGTACTCGGAGGAGATCGGGGTGCTGTTGGATTCCATGGGATACGCCGATGCCCTGACGGGCATCGACGGAGATGTCGAGGTGGTCTTCTGCGACGGGATGACCGCTTTGGAGGGGAGGCTGGCGAACACCGTTACTTCGTACATCGAGATCTGCATCCCCAGAGGGAGGCAGATGGACCTGATGGGCAGGTGCCTGGTCGGGACCAGGGGTGCGAGGTACATCCTCGACGAGCTGTTCAACGGGATAACCAGATTCAGATGCGGGCAGCCCACCGAGGTGGATTACAGGCCGGGATGCTGCGATTGAGATCGCGGAGATTGTTTCATCGCGTGATATAATCGACACAATCATCATATCACGTTGAAACAATCCTCTCCCATGGAATATCCGAGGATCGTCGATGGGCTCTGTCCGGAGAAGGAAGGCATCCGTTTCGCTGCCAAGGATGCGAGGGACGGACTCCCGCGCGATGCGTGGGAGACCTATTCTGCCCTTGCCAACACCGTCGGAGGCACGATGGTATTCGGTTTCCGGAAGGATGGTGGCGATCTGAGGGTCGAGGGGGTTCCGGACGCCGAAGGCATGGTCCGGAGCATCTGGGATTCCCTGAACGACGATTCCGTCGTAAGCACGAACCTCCTGTCCAACAACGATCTCCGGGTGATGGATTGCGACGGCAGGAAGCTCATCGTGATGGATGTTCCTCGTGCAGACCGCATGGAGAGGCCCGTCTTCACCCACGGCAATCCCCGCAACTCGTTCCGCAGGAACGGCGACGGGGACTACAAGTGCACCATGGAGGAGATCGCCGCCATGATGGCTGATTCATCGAGGACAGCCACAGATATGTCGATCGTCAGGACTTCTATGATCGGCGATCTCTCGAAGAAGACCATCGGGTCCTACCGCAACAGCTACCGTGTTCTGAAGCCGGACAGCGAGTGGAATCGGCTGAGCGACGAGGATTTCCTCAGGATCCTGGGGGCGGCAGCATACGACGGGGATCTGCTCAGACCGACGTTCGCCGGCCTTCTGATGTTCGGATTCGCATATACGATAACGTTCGAGGCCAACGGATACTGCCTGGATTACAGGGAGTACGAGGACGACCCCATAGACTGGGTGGATCGCTTCATGTCCAACGACGGCGGGTGGTCGGGCAATCTGTTCGACTACTATCTCGAATGCTGCAGGCGCATCCGCAGGACCCTTAAGCACGGAATGGCGATCGACGGGGATCTGAGGAGGATCGACGACAGCGACATGGACAAGGTGCTCAGGGAGGCATTGCTCAACGCGATAGCGAACGCGGACTACCGTTACTCCGGCGGCGTGGTGGTGGAGCGGAGGCTGAATTCCATAGCGGTACACAACCCGGGGACGTTCAGGATCCCGTTGGAGAAGGCGGAGGCGGGCGGGACCAGCGATCCGCGCAATCCGACGATCTTGAAGATGTTCAACCTGCTGGGATTCGGCGAGCGCGCAGGGTCTGGGATCCCCCGTATGAACATGCTCTGCATGGGCTGCGGGCTGCCGGCCCCCCGTTTCACCGAGAGCAATCGTCCTGACAGGGTGACCCTGACCATCGCTTTCGGTGAGAGGGAAGGGCTGCTGAACCTCGAGGGGATGATCCTCGAGATGGTCGATCGGAATCCCAAGGTGTCGATATCCGCCATGTCGGAGGAGCTGGGGGTGGACAGGAACGTCGCATCCAGGGCGATACGGAGGATGAAGGAGGACGGGCTTATCGAGAGGATCGGAGGGACGAGAGGGTATTGGAGCATCGCATCGCGCGAGACGCGATGCCGTATCGGACGTGAATGATGCGTCCGACGGATGGATACCAGGACGGTACTCCAATGATTATCTGAATCGTAATATAGCGTATTTACCATTTGAATTATACAAATGTCGTGTAAAAACACGAAATGTGTACGAACGTTGTAAGTATTCACCAGATACGCATCCATCCACATCATATGGAACTAAATCGAGGATTCAACACATTCGTTTGTCTTCTGACAATTCAACAAGGTTTTCTTTCAATTATCGAGATTCAACGGTGTTAATGCCATCATTCTATTTTGGTG
>LVVU01000026.1 GCA_006954465.1 Candidatus Methanoprimaticola hominis | reverse complement strand
GTAGTTCTCGATCGCCTGCTCGCGGGTGACGATATCGATCTTGTTCTGCACGATGATGATCTTGTCGATACCGATGATCGACAGGGCCATCAGATGCTCCTTGGTCTGGGGCTGAGGGCACTTCTCATTGGCGGCCACGAGCAGCAGGGCTCCGTCCATGAGGGCGGCACCCGACAGCATGGTAGCCATGAGTGTCTCGTGCCCGGGCGCATCCACGAAGGATACGGCCCTGAGGAACTCGGTGTCGGCTCCGCAGTTCGCGCACTTCTTGTTGGTGCCGTACGCGGCGGCGCCCTGACACTGAGGGCACTTGTAGAACGCAACATCAGCGTATCCGAGGCGGATCGAGATTCCCCTCTTCAGTTCCTCGGAGTGACGGTCGGTCCACTCTCCGGAGAGGGCTCTGGTCAGGGTCGTCTTCCCGTGGTCGACGTGCCCGATCATCCCGATGTTGACCTCGGGCTGCTTCGGTACTTTCATCAGTTCTCCGCGGGAGCCTCGCCCTCGGGTGCGGGGTTGAGGATCTCCTCTATGGTCTTGGACCCGTACTCGACGACCTTCATGTTGACCTGGACGATTGCGTCGGAGATCGTGTTTCCACGGATGGCGACCCTCTTCCTCTCGCCGGGGTAGACCTCGTGGAATCCGAGGCTGTCGGACAGGAGGAGCTTGACCCTCTTGTTTCCGGGGAGGTCTCCCCTCATGGGGGTTCCGTTCCTGTCGGATCCGCCGGTAATCTGCAGCTTGTACTCGGGAAGGCCCACGAACACTCCGTCAACGACCTCTCCGATGCTTACGCCGATCAGAGAGTTCGCGTGGTGACCGGTGACGGCGACGTTGTAGGACTTTCCAGTCTTGACATCGTTCACTATGACTTTGAAGTCTGCCATTTGAACACCTGTGGGTGTCGGCTAAAGGCCCCTTATTTATAAACATATTGAGGAAAACCGGAGGTCCTCGGTTCAGGAACATGAACATCTTGGCGATGGTTATCTTGACCTGATCCATCAGGGACCTGCGGGCGAGCTGCTCTGGGAGGCATTCCGCCGCATCCTCGAGCTCGGCCATGAATTCGGCCTCGGCGACTCCGGCGACACCCTCGGAATAGACGATGACGTTCTCCCCGTAATCCGCCGCGAGGGATTTCGAGTTGTAGATCCCCGAACCGGTTATGCACACCTTCCCATCGGCGACCACCAGTGTCTTGACCATGGCCTTCCGGGCGAAGTACACGCGGGCACCGGCCTCGATCAGCGGATTCGCCGCAGAGAGGGAGTTCCATGCCTGGTACCAGTGCCTGCATTTCACGGGGATCAGTATCCTCACGTCGGTCCCGGCGATGACCGCCTGCTTGATGGCGTTGTACGCCTCGTCCCCCGGGACGAGATAGGGGAACGTCATGTACAGCGTCCTCCTGGCGCCGGAGATCGTCTCGGAATAGCCGAAGAGCATCGGCATCCCCGAGGAATCGGGACCGGAGCTCACGAGCTGCACCCCGCAGGAGCCGTCTCCGGAGACGGAGGGGTTGCGGATCTCGGAGACCTCCCCGGACGCGTGCTCCCAATCGGCGAGGAACCTGCGCTCCAGCCTCTCGGATGCGCGTCCTTGCAGCTCCATGTACGCGCCCATGCCGCAGAATCCGTGCCTCCCGTCGATGATGCAGAGCTCCCTGAGATCGCGGTTCGCAGGTCTGACGGAAAACGCGGAGTTGATCGACGAATGGAACGTGCGATGGCGGACGCCCGCCTTCCTCAGCGCCATGAGACCCGGCGTCCTGCCGAGGCCCAGCCTGGATGTTATGATCCTAACGTCCACTCCTTCGGAGGCCTTCCGGCACAGGAGGTCGTTGAGCCTGCGTCCGTCCTCTCCGCCCAGGAAGCGGGCGGCTTCGATGTAGATGGTGCGCTCGGCGCCCGACAGCGCCTCCACGAGAGGGGACACGCCTTCGCGGGAGGTCCAATGGAGCTTCACGTCGTTCCCGGAGGTGTAGATGTCCGATCCGGCACCGCACAGGGTGGAGACCATCCTCGAGCAGTCCTCGGGGACATCGTCGGATTCGCCGACCATGTACCGCTCGTCGGACTCCTCCTTCCGTTCGCCGTCCCTGCGCATGTGGATCGTGGATCCCCAGAGGAGATACAGGACGAACCCCAGGAACGGGAGCACGAACACTATCGCCACCCAGAAGACGAACGTCCTCGGGTCGAAGCGCTCCTTGAACAGGAGCAGATACAGCGCGAACAGATTGACGGCGAGCCATGCCGGCCAAACCGGCGCTATCGCGAATACGTACGTGAAGAACGGTACGGTGAGATATGTCACGGAGGGAGCCCCCGCTTCACATACCCCAGAAGGGCTCTTCCTTCCTCTTGATGGCCACGGTCTCCTCCATGGCCAGCTTCTCGTCCGCGTTCAGGTCCAGCTGCTGGAGCTGCTTGTATCCGGATTCGATGAGGTCGACGTAGACCACGTCCTCCTCGTTGAGCTGCCTTCCGACGGTGATGCCCTCGATGGCCACGGCGACCTCGTCGCCCTGCTTGGCCTCCTTCTGGACATCCTCCCCGATGCGGATGCTCTTGATCCTTCCGAGGTCGCGGCCGTCGGGTCCGATGAGGTTCTCTCCGGGGCGTATCCTTCCGGCCAGGACGCGGACGCCGACGATGGCGGGCTTGCTGGCGCGGAACACGCAGTTCGGAAGCACCATGAACTTGGCGGGGAACGAGAACATGGATCTCTTGTCGGTGTCGGTCTGCTTCTTGCAGTCCTCCACCCACTCGATGTAGTCGTCGATCAGCTGATAGACGATCTGGTTGTTGAAGACCTTCAGGTCCTCGTGGTTGGCCAGCTCGGCCTCCGCATCCTTGGAGAGATTCACATTGAATCCGAGGATGACGCAGTTCTTCTTGTCCGCATAGGCGGTCTCGACGATGTCCCTGCGGGTGATCTCGCCGATGCCGTACTTCCTGATGGGGATGTCGTGGGCCTTGGCCTCGTATGCCAGCGCCTCGAGGGATCCGATGGCGTCGGCCTTGATCGTGACTCCGTTCTCCTGGGTCTCGATCTTGATGCTCGTCTCCTCTGCAAGCGCCTTGATGGCGGGATCGTTGGGGCCCTTGACGACGATGATCGGGGCTCCGGCGATGACTCCCTCGCAATTCTGGGTGGAGATCTTGACTCCGGCGGCCGCGTGGAGCTCCTTGACGGAATCGAAGCGGTCCCTCGGATCGCGGATCTCATCCAGGGGCTTGGGCTTCAGGATGGCCTTGATCTTGGTGACGACAGGGGCGCCGCGGGTACCCATGGCGACCGTGTCGCCCTTCTTCAGGGTGCCCGAGTAGAGGATCATGTCCAGGGTCTTGCCCAGTCCGCGCTCCTCCTTGATCTCCAGGATGGTCCCCTTGCCGGGTCCCTCGCCCTTCTCGAGCTGGTTCTCCAGGAAGCGCTGCGCCAGTCCGATGAGGACGAGCAGGAGGTCCTGGATGCCTTCGCCCTCCTTGGCGCTGATGGGCACGAGGGCTACGGCCTTGGTGAAGTCGTCGATCCTGTCGTACCTGTCCGACGAGATGCCCTCCTGGGACAGCTGGGCGATGATGTTGTACATCTTCTCCTCGAAGACCGCACGGGTATGTTCCTGCTGGGTCTTCTCGGATACGACGAACGGCCTGCCGTCCTCGCTGATCCATCCCTCGATGGAATCGATCTTGTTCAGCGCAATGACGAATGGGGTCTTGTACTGCCTGAGGATGCGGATCGACTCGATGGTCTGGGGCATCAGCCCCTCCCTGATGTCGATCACGAGAACGGCCAGATCGGCGAGGGAACCTCCCCTCGCACGGAGCGTGACGAAGGACTGATGTCCGGGCGTGTCGATGAAGAGCAGTCCGGGCACATCGAACTTCTTGGCGCCGATCAGCTTCCCGCACATCTTGTAGATGTGGTCGATCGGAACCTCCGTGGCTCCGATGTGCTGGGTGATGGCACCGGCCTCCCTGGCCTGGACAGAGGTCCCTCTGATGCGGTCCAAAAGCTTGGTCTTGCCGTGATCGACATGACCGAGAACACTGACTACGGGCTGCCTTATGGCCATGAGAAACCTCCGAGATGTAAGTAAAGGGTTTGGTTAAGGGGTTTCGAATCACTCGTAGATCCACTTGTCCGAGGTCCTCTCGTAGGAGATGAGCTCCTCGGGCTTGAAGAAGATCGAGATCTCCCTCTTGGCGGATTCGACGGAATCGGAGCCGTGGATGATGTTCATCCCGGTGACCATCGCATAGTCGCCACGGATGGTGCCGGGAGCGGACTCGGCCGGGTTGGTCTTGCCCATCATTCCCCTGCACACGGAGACGGCGTTCTCTCCCTCGAGGACCATCGCGAGGACGGGGCCGGAGGTGATGTAGGAGATCAGGGAGGGGAAGAATGGCTTGCCCTTGTGCTCCCCGTAGTGGTTCTCCGCGGTCTCCTTGGAGATGGTCATCAGCTTCATGCCGATGATCTTGAGGCCTTTCTTCTCGAAACGGGAGACGATCTCGCCGCAGAGTCCGCGCTGGACTCCGTCGGGCTTGACCATGAGGTAGGTCTGCTCCATGGCCATGGGACTCACTCCGTCTTCTCGGCCGCGGATTTCTCCATGGCCTTGAGCTTGGTGGCCTTCTCGGTCTGGGCCTTCTCGGTCCAGGGGGTCGTCCTGGCCACCCTCTTGAGCTCAATCATGTTCTTGTAGCACTTGTTGGCGTCGAAGAACAGGATTGTGCCGTCTTTCTTGACGTACATCTTGCCGGTACCGGGCTCGATGGGGGCTCCGCAGAAGGAGCACTTCCTGGTGGTGTCTACCATCTGAATCACCTCATGCCCAGTTTCCTGGCTTCTCTCGAGGTCTCCCTCAGCATGAGGATGTCTCCCATCCTGACGGGACCCATGATGTTCCTTGTAATGATCCTGCCCTTGTCGCGACCATCGAGGACACGGACCTTGACCTGGGTTGCCTCCCCGGTCATTCCGGTCCTGCCGATGACCTCGACGACCTCGGCGGGAATGCTGTCGGTGTCTACCATTCAAGCTCACCTTCAGCCTTTCAGGGTCTTGACTGCCTGGGCGATCTCGTCGCAGAGGGGCTTGCCCTTGCCGACATCCATGATTGCGATGGAGGCGGTGGGCTTGTCGAGTCCGATGGCGGCACCGAGCTCGGTCTTGCTGGGAACGTAGACGTAGGGGACGTTCCTCTCCTCGCACAGAGCGGGCATGTGGGCCAGGATCTCGGGGGGCTCGACGTCGCAGGCCATGATGACGATGGCGGCGTTGCCGCGCTCGACGACCTTCGTGACCTCGTTCGTTCCCTTCTTGATCTTTCCGCCGTCCCTAGCCATCTCGGCGAGGGAGTAGGCTTTGTCGGAGATCTCCTTGGGCGTCTCGAATTTAACGTATACAGACATTTCAATTACCTCTTTCCGGCGCTCAAAGGCGCCTTCATCATTCATCGGCTCTGAAGAGCATTCAGACCTAACTGGTGCTCTTATTTAACAGTGGCGACAGGGCCGGAAGGGGCGTCCAAGTGCCCGGATGCCGGCGAAACCATCTCGCGGATCGAGATCCAGAGCATCGCGACTATGAGGAGGTTCCTCACCAGGATCACGAACATGCTGAGGTCGTTTATCGAAGCACCTCCGCCGAGGTAGCCAACGTTGTACGCGAATTCCAGCTGGGTCAGGATGAACACGACCTCGGCCAGCCTGAACAGCCTTCTCGCGAACCTCTCCTCGCTCATCAGCGCCACGCACAGGATGGGTCCGATGAGCCAGATCACATACTGGGCGGAGAACACCTTGTTGACCGCGATGAACATCAGCATGCACGTCAGGACCGCCAGGCCCATGAGCCTGATCGAATCCCCTCCCTCGCGGCGGCATGTCAGGATGTACAGGAACCATACGCCGGCGACGGCCACGACCAGCAGGGGGAGGAGCACATCCGCCACCGCATCGGGGACCGGCCCCATGAGATTGTCGGAGAGGAAGCTGCCGGGGTCGGACGCCGATTGGATCCAAGTATCCGTGAGCCCGAGCATGGAGAACGGATAGATCAGGGAGGCCGCCAGGCTCTCGATCTGCAGCGGCCGGGTCCCGTTGTAACCCAGGAATCCTGTGATCGCACCGGGTTCGAGTATCAGGCATACGGCCACGACGAGTATCCCCGTCCCCGCGAATGCGGCGAATCCGCGGAGCGCGTCGCTGAGCCGATGGCCACGTATCAGATAGATCATGTAGATCGGGAAGAGCATCGCCGGATAGACCTTCAGAAGGGTCCCCATGGCGAGGAGCGCGAACGCCCACCCGTACCTGCGCTCGATGAACATCAGGAACGACGCCAGGGTGAACACCATGACGATCATGTCGAACCTGTCGAGCACGAACTCGATCATCAGGATGGTCAGGACCGCGTATGCGATCATGGCCTTCCTCCTGTCGAATCCGACATCCTTGGCGATGCGGAAGGAGATCAGGAGTCCGATGACCATGAAGACGAACATCTGTGCGACGTACGCCGTCTCGTACCCCCATGGCGTCGACCCGAACAGCCTGGGTATGGCTATGAACACCAGGACCAGAGGGGGATACTCGGTGACCGGGAACACCCCGGAGAATATCGTCTCCGCATTCGCATAGCGGTCGCGGATGACCTCGGTCTCGATGTCGAACGCACGGACGATGATTAGGAAGGATATGCAGAATATCAGGAACAGGAGCACGATGGCCGTGCGGGTGCGCCTCTCCCTGTCGCCCCACAGGATCTCGCGAAGATCATCGGAGCCCATCACCATCACCCGACACTGCGAATGCGGCCTTGCCGATCCTCACCTGGGATGCCACGTCCTCGGCCGTGTGCTTCCCCAGATACCAGTAGACGCAGGCCGAGATGATGCACACCCCGATGAGATCGGCAGTGAGGTCGCCCATGGTGTCGCTGGCGCCGTACACCATGTACGATGCACCTCCTGCGAAATCCGCGAAGCCCTCCATCATCTCCCAGATTCCCCCGAAGCTCAACGCTACGAGGAACAGTATAGCGACCAACCCGCGCCTGTTTCCGAAGGTGACGTGCTCGGGGGACTTGCACTCCATGATGCAGAGCGCGACGAACACGATCATGGTCACGATGGTCGAGGAGATCACATGGCCCATGTCGCCCCACCAGCTGACGTTCAGATACAGGCCGACGTTCAGCGAGATGACGTAGAAGTACATGTTCGCGTAGATGATGGCCAGGAACATCGGCGGCAGGGAGACCAGCCTGAGCAGCCTCAGCGCGGGCAGGAACATCGATACGAGCGCCCATGCGAAGCAGGTCATCTCCAGGTATATCGGAGGATGTCCGGCCTCTATCCCGGGCATGACCCCTATGAACGAGAAAATCGAAAGGAAGAGGAAGGACATGGGGCAGCCGATCAGCATCGCCCATGCGACGCGCCTCTCGTGCGCATCCTGCTCGGGAGCGATGCTCATAGGAACGCCTCCCCGTTCTCGTTGATTATCATACTCATGCGCCTCATCGCGACGGATGCGGAGTACGAGAACACGATCATGACCAGCGCGGTCATGAGGAAGTGGTAAAGGATGTATCCGTTGTCGGTCATCCAGTTGTCGGCGCCCTCGAATACGTACTCGAGAACGAATCCGGGGACCTCCATGCCCATGCCGATGAACGGACTGAGCCCCCTCACGATGGCCCAGTTGTACGATGCGCCGGTGACCGACGCAATGATGGTGTACGTGGAGAAGGTCAGAGGGACCACGGGGATCGTGTGGACCAGTCCGATGAGGACGAACCAGAACGTCGTCGGGTGGCCGTCCACGCTGAAATTGCCCTGATTGAGGACGGTGACCGATAGGATTGTGCAGACCAGCGCCATCGCCGCTGCGGCCATGATGTACTTGTTGGTCCTGGCGGAGCAGCGCTTGGATGCGATCCCGCCGAACACCAGTGCGAACAGGGAGATCGTCGCCATTATGCCTTCGTAGTAGTAGCACGCCACGACCAGAGACGCCAATGCCAACACGGCACTGGCTACAGCGACGATCCTGCCCGAGTTCATACGATATCGACTTTCTTTGTGGTTATAATGGTATTGGCGAGAAGCAAGTGATGTGCTGAATATCCGCCAATCCTCCGGACGAACACATTATCTACTCTTGGGGGTTAACCGCTCGATATGATAAGGTTCGGTCCTGCCGGAATCCCCCTTTCCTGCAAGGGGCGCACACTCAAGGACGGCATAGAGGACGTCCATAACCTCAGCCTCAGCGCACTCGAGATCCAGATGGTGCGTGCCGGCGTGTTCCCTCGTCCCCCCGAGGATGAGGAGATCGGCCTTACGATCCGCGACATCGAGGAGGATTTCATCGTCGAGATCCTCAGGGACGGGGAGCCGATCAGCGATCTGGACGAACCCATCGAAGAGGATGACGACCTCCTGATGATGCCGTCCCCCGTATCCAAGACCTTCGGCGACCTGGCCGGCATCGGCCACATGGCGAAGAGACTGGATGTCAAGCTCTCGATCCACACCCCGTATTACATGGATCTTGGCGGGGACGACGACCTGACCTACAGCTGCATGGACAGCATCAGGCACGCAGGGATCATCATGAACGCCCTCGACGGGGACATCGTCGTCACCAGCCTCGGGATCTACGAGGAGGGACGCGACCGCGATGCCGTCGACGAGAACATCTACAACAACATCGGCGCCATAGTCGATTGGTGGCAGGGCTGCGGCCTGAAACCCAGGCTGGGCATCGAGATCACCGGGCAGGAGGACGTCTTCGGATCCCTCGAGCAGGTGCTGAACATCTGCGACGACATCGGAGGACTCACACCGGTCATCAACTTCTCACATCACCATTCCCGTACCAACGGAACCCTCCTGGAGGCCGACGACTTCCTCAACCTCATGGAGCAGGTGGCCCCCCACTCGAAGGGCGGCCTCCACACGGCATTCGCCGGCGTGGAGTACAACGACGGCAACGAGAGGAGACTCACGCCGATCAAAAAGGGCGACCTGAAGTTCGAACCCCTCGCAGAGGCTCTCAGCGAGATGAAGCCGGACTGCACGATCATCTCCACCTCCCCGCTCCTCGAGCACGACGCCATGTACATGAGGATCATCCAGGAGAGAATCCTCACAAAGAGGGCTGCCCGCGATCTCAGAGAGAAGCGCAAAGCAGAGATGGCTCCTGCCGCCGGTGAGTGAATTGGATAGGATCGACGGCGTCCTGGCGTACTGCAGGGAGGCCGTCATCTCCACCGATCCCGTCGCCCGGGAGGAGCTAGTCGCCAGCATCCTGAGCTGCCGCAAGGTCTTCATCTACGGCTCCGGAAGGTCCGGCCTGGTCGGACAGCTGTTCGCCGTACGCCTCGTGCAGCTCGGACTCGACGTGCATTTCGTCGGAGAGATGACCACCCCCATCATCGGGAAGGAGGACCTCACCCTCCTGATCTCGTACACGGGGAAGACATCGTCCGTGGTTCAGACCGCGAGGATAGCCAAGCGCATCGGATCCAGGATCGTCTGCGTGACAGGTGTGGTGGACAGCCCTCTGGCGTGCACTTCCGATGTCGTGGTGTCGATGAAGGTCCCCGAAGGCGACGACGTGAAGAAGGTCGCCCCTCTGGGAACCGTGTTCGAGGATTCCGCCATACTTCTCTTCGACGGGATCATCAGCGAGATAATGGAGCGCAGGTGCATCACCGAGGAGGAGATGCGCAGCCGCCACGCCATATGGGTCTGATATCACTCGGACATCAGGGCGGAGGCCATCCTGCGCCCTTCCTGATCGACGAGATAGACCGCCAACTCGCCTATCTCGGGGTCGATCACGACCATGACGCCTTTGCCGAGGGCCTCGCGGACCTTGCTCGTCATGGCATCATCCGGCTCGGTGCCCTCTGTCGAGAAGAACATCCCGACATCCGTCCTGCCGGTTCCGGCGACGAGCCTGTACTCGCCCTTCGCATCGGTCTTGACCTTTCCGGAGAGCCCTCCGCACTTCGTCTTCTCCGCCGCCTCCAATATCGCGGCCATGGCGCCAGGACCGAACAGAACGTCGGCACTGGTACCCATCCTTCCTGCCATGGACCACTCGATTCGGATGCCCTATATCACGGCATCGCCGTAGCCCGAGCGGGTCTGGAAGGATCTCGACGGTGTCCCCATCCCTAATGCACTCGCCGACATGGGAATCGGGATCCAGAAGCGTGTAGCCGTCCCTCAGAGCCATGGGATGTCTCTTGCCCCATGCGTCCGTAGCCACTTCCACGATCTCGTTCACCGTGTCCCCCGGATCCAGGTCAAGCTTGAGCCTGGAATCCATGATGCGATTCAGCAGTGTGATCCTCGTCTCTCCTCCCTCCAGCCCGCAGGCATGAATACAGCGTCCGGGACCGTATTTAAGCGACCGCTTACGATTTATCTAATAGCAATAGTATATCAAAGCATGGCAGGAGGCCTCAGACTCCCGGAGCATTCGCATTGCATCTACTGCGGGGACCCGATCCCGTTCGGGGAGGAATATTGCAACGATGAATGCAGAAGGAACGAGGAGCTCCGTCAGAAGGCCGAGAAGAGGAAAGAGTACCGTTTCTGGGGCTCCGCCGGGGTCGTCATCGTCATCGTGATCGCGCTGGGCGTGATCCTGAGACTCTGAGCCTCGTACGGGTCACATCGTGGACCCTCACGATGTCCGCACCCGAATCCGCCGCGATCCTGGCGGCCTCCGCGGATGCGTCATCCCGATCCATGTCGGGGAACTCGACGGCGAGGAAGCGCTTGCGTGACGACGCCGAAAGGACGGGGTATCCGTCCGAGAAGTATGCGCTGCCGTTCAAAATCGCCCAGTTCTGCTCCGGATCCTTGCCGAACCCTATGCCCGGATCCAGGATTATGCAGTCCGGCCTCATGCCTGCATCCAAGGCCACGGCCGTGCGTTCCCTCAGGAACGAGCGGATATCGTTCATGAAATCCCCCTCCATGGCGGCGGGCATCGTCTTCGGCAGACCGTTCATGTGCATGATGACCGCGTGGACGCCGGTGGAGGCGCACAGCTCGACCATCCCCTCGTCCCTCAGACCGTTGACATCGTTGACCACCGTCGCTCCGAGGTCTATGCAACGCTCGACCACTGACGTCTTCATCGTATCCACGGATACGGGGACGTTCAAAGAGGGGATGAGCTCCCTCAGCACGGGCTCCAGCCTTCCGATCTCGTCCTCGGCCGATACCGGCTCGGAGTTCGGGCGGGTTGATTCGCCACCTATATCGATGATATCTGCACCCTGGTCAACCATGTCGAAGGCATGACGGACGGCCGTGCGGACATCGGTCCAGCAACCCCCGTCGGAGAAGGAATCCGGGGTGACGTTCAGAATCCCCATGATGAGGGGAGGCCCCGAAGGGGGCCTCCTGAAGTTTTGGATCAAATCACATCAGCTCGTCGATGAGCTCGACGAGGTCCCTGACCTCGATCCTGCGCTCGCCCTTGGCGGCGCTGAGGTTGTTGACGCAGAACGGACAGCAGGTGATCAGGAGATCCGCGAAGTCCGCCTCGTCGAGCCTGGTGGACGCGATGTCCATGGCCTCCTCGGGGTATGCGGACCTCACTCCTCCGCCGCCTCCGCAGCAGTGGCTGGTCTTGCCGTTGAACTGCATCTCCTTGAACTCGAGTCCGGGGATCTTGGAGATGACCTTGCGGGGAGCCTCATAGACTCCGCAGTGCCTTCCGAGATGGCAGGGATCGTGGTATGTGGCGACCCTTCCCTCGATCGGCTTCAGCTCGAGGTCCTTGTCCGCGAGGAACTCCGTGATATGGAGGACCTCGAAGGGCACGTCGACGTACTTGGGGTACTCGTGCTTGAACATCCTGTAGCATCCGGCGCAGGAGAGGACGAGGGTCTCGACTCCCATGGCCTTGATGGCATCGACGTTGGCCTGCATCAGCTTGGTCACGTCCTCCTGGGGCCATCCGACCCTCTGCATAACGGATCCGCAGCAGGTCTCGTCCAGGGTGGTGAAGTCCACTCCCATCTTGTCCAGGATGGACATGGTGGCCCTGGCGGTCTCCTTGGAACGGTACGTGGCGGTGCAACCGGCGAAATACCCGACCTTGGCCTGATGGGGCTTCCTGCCGAGGGCCTCCTGCCTGGTGGTCTTCTCTCCGAACGGATTGCCGGTCTCGACGATGTTCTTGCACATGGCCTCGTGCTTGGGCAGGATGCATCCGGCCTTGACGAGGTCCGCACGGCAGAGCTCGATGATGTCGACGATCTCCACCTTCGAAGGGCACCTGCGGACGCAGTCCGCGCATGTGGTGCAGGTGTACATGTTCTTCACCAGCGACTCGTCCGGCTGGAGCTCGCCGGTCAGCAGACCGTACGTGAGGACGATGCGTCCCCTGGACAGGGCGGAATCCCATCCGATCGATTTGAAAGAGGGGCATACGCTCTTGCAGAATCCGCACATGGTGCAGACGTTGACCGCGTTCCTTACCTTCTCAAGGCTGTCCGCCTTGAACTCCTTGCTCTCCGACATAGTGAATCACTCCAATCTGGGGATGGTGACGCTGCCGTCCATGAGGACCATTACCCTCGCCGAAGGGTTCAGCCTCAGCGCCTCGTCCACGGCCGCCTGGACGGACGGGAAGGGCGTGATGTTGGCCTTCCTGAGCAGCTCCGGGTCCAGGTCGGTGACCGCCCAGATGCTGGCCCATGTGGCGATCTCCGCCATCTTGGCCGCCTTGTGATAGCCGAGCTTGTACTCGGCCTTGAGATTCTCCAGAACGACGTTGGGGTCGCTCGAGGTCGACAGCTGCTTGAGGAAGGTGTCGCTGCCGATTCCCTCCCTGCACTTGGAGACCATGATGATCTTCCCGCCCTCCTTGAGAGCCCACTTGCCGTTGTCCAGAGCCTTCTGGGACTGGTACAGGTCGACATCCATGGGGTAGGGGGCGACGGAGATGACCACGTCCGCCTTCTCGGGGATGGGGACGGAGAACACCTCGTTGGCGTATCCGATCGCCTCGGAGAACGCTGCGTTCAGGTCTCCGGAGACGGTCTTGTAGATGTTCTGGTGCCTGTCCAGGATCATCTGGATCGAGAAGATCTTCTTGCCCTTGATGACCTCGAGGGCGTCCATCATGTCCTCGTGGACGGGGTTGCCCTCCAGCGCCAGGGACTGGGCCGCGGCGCTCATGGCGAGCTTGTGGTTGGCCTCCACGGTGCGGTACGAGGCCACTCCGGGGAGGAACGACTTCCTTCCTCCGGTGTATCCGGCGAAGTAGTGAGGCTCGACGGAGGTAATGATGACCAGCCTGTCGGCGTCCACGGCTATCTTGTTGACCTCCATGGGCGTGCCGTTCTTGGATGTGCCCAGGTTCACGCACTCCGATTTCTTCGCGTCGTGGCAGAAGATCCTGTCCTTCAGCTCCTCGTAATGGGAACCGAACACGAACGAATACTCCTCGGGGGTCATGTCCCTGTGGGTCCCGGTGGCGATGAGGTACCTGGCGGACCTCAGGTCCATCCTCTTGGAGAGGGCGTCCAGGACCTTGGCCGTGGGGGTGGGGCGGGTGCCGTCGTTGACGATGAAGACGATGTCCTCGCCTCCCTCCAGGAACTCGGCCATGGAGCCGTATCCCAAAGGGTGGTCGATGGAGTCGCCTATGACCTCGTCGGGGTCGNNCCTTGGGGTAGAACGTGCCGATGTAATTCGGATCGGGGATCTGCGTCTCCTGAACCCCGTCCTTCCCGTATTTGACATCAACCTTCATTTGAATCGAATCGCTATGACAGACTTCCCGTATTAACCCTTGCGCGCGTGTCCGCCCGCGACTATATCTATAGAAGTCCTGGATGGTTGCGTGAGGGGAACTGATGACGGAACGCCGAAGGTTGGACGAAACTACGATGGATTGCCCTCGACCCCAACCGATTTATATACTGCAAAGTTTCGCATCCTCAATGATTACGGACTACCAATCACCTCTTTCGAGCAGGTATGCCGTCGATATCCTCTCAATGATCTACGAGAACGAGAAGATAATGGCCACAGACATGCTCCGCATAGCCAAGAACTACAAGACCGTCATCAAGACGGCCGACCTCCTCGTCGAGGAGGGGCTCCTGGAGATGCACCTTGAGGCCGGCAAGCGCCTCATGAAGATCTACCAGCTCACCCCCAAGGGGAAGGCCATCGGGAAGCGCGTCTACGAGTCCCGCGAGATCCTCTACGGAAGGATGGATTTCGAGGACGCCGCGGTCGTCGAGACCAAGGAAAAGAAGTCCAAGAAGCGTTCCAAGAACTGAAACACCATAACGGGGGCTCGTTCCCCCGTTTCTCAAGGCATACCTTTTTATACATCCCGTTCATTCACGCAATCCTACAAGCCGCCGTAGCTCAGCAGGTAGAGCGTGTGACTGTTAATCACAAGGTCCTCGGTTCAAATCCGTGTGGCGGCGCCATTCTTCCTATTTTTTCTGGAGCAGTTTCCGCTATGAGTCGAGGCTTTCCGATACGTTTTTATGAGAACCCGCCATGCGGAGGAACATCGGGCTCGTAGCTTAGGCAGGTAGAGCGTCTGGCTCATAACCAGATGGCCGTCGGTTCAAATCCGGCCGGGCCCACCATCCCCTTGCCAGGATTCCTTTTTGAAATCCCCTGATTCCGCTTTTTCGACCTCTTCGAAGATGATGGCCCGATGATTTGAATTCTCTCCGAAAGCGGCCCCGGACTGTTTGGGTCGCGAAGAACCCCCACGTTAGCGACTCTTCGGGGACGAAGCCGGGTTAATCGAGAAGCTGATCGAACGCGATATGGTGCGCCATCCGGGAGACCTTCAGAGTCTCAGCCGTATCAGCTTCACCCTGAAGTCCCTATCCACAACCCTCATGGCGAGTCTTGTGTAGAATCCGACCCTTCTCCTCAACATCACTCTCGCATCGGTGAAGAACGGTCTGCATTCCAGATATCCGGCCTCCGTCATCTCACAGAATGCCTGGGCGTCGTCGACCGCGAAGTACATGGCCGCCGACTGGTTTCCCGTTTTCCTCACGTATTTGGCGGCATACTTCAACCCGTCCGTGGTTGTCGCGTCGAATACCAGCTCCGCCCCGGGAAATAACCTTTTCATCTTCTTTACAGCGTAACTTGACTTCCGCACGTCGAATCGAGTTCGATAGCATCCGCTGAAGCATCGACTTATCCCGAAAGACTCGATGGTCAGGATTCGAGATATCCCAACAAGAGCCGTGGGTTGATCTGCAAAGCATCCGTTAGGGCCTGATACGAAATAAATTATCAATTAGTGAGGAATTATCCGGTAATTCCAATCCCCTCTCCACGAGTCTCTGAAAAGGTTGATGTCGCTCATC
>LVVU01000025.1:1022-2883 GCA_006954465.1 Candidatus Methanoprimaticola hominis | reverse complement strand
TTGCTGCTGTTCCTGCTGCTGTACCACCGCATCTTTGCCGTCACCTTCGATGAGACCTTTGCACGCGCCACCGGCATCCGCGCCAACCTGGACATCCCGAAGGCGCTGGGCCTCGATATCGGACAGCTCAACACCGTCGTCGCAGCCCCCACCATGAACGCATACCGCAGAGGCCGCCTCGTCCCCGACATCTACGTCGCGGGAGACCTGGTCCAGTGCACATCGGCCATCATGCCCGGTGTCACCAACAGCCAGCTGGGATCCACCGCCGCCAAGCAGGGACGCGTCGCAGGCAACAACGCCGCCAACGGACCCAAGACGGAGTTCGGACCCGTGGCCAGCCCGTGGGTCAGCATGGTCGGCGACCTGGAGATCGCCGGTACAGGCATGTCCCTCGGACTCGCATCCTGGTACGGGATCGATGTCGTCTACGGGAAGGCCGAGGGCCTCACCCGCGCAAGGTACTATCCCGGCGGCAAGAAGCTGATCGTGAAGGTCCTGGCCGACAAAGCCACGCACAGGATCATAGGCGCCCAGATCGTCGCAGGGGAGGAGGCCACCGGCCGCATCAACTGGCTGACATCCGCCGCCATCGACCGCAAGACGGCCGAGGCGTTCCTCGTCGATTCCGAGAACGCATACTGCCCTCCCACCAACATGGTCAGGGATGTCGTGCTCTCGGCGGTCGAGGACCTCTGCACCAAGCTCGCGCAGTGATCCGATGAACTACGACGAATACAAGCAGCTGTACAACGAGCTCAAGTCCCCCGAGGACGTCAAGAGGCTCTCCGGCAGGTACGACTCCAGGATGCTCGACAGCCTGTACACCCAGAAGACCACCCGCGAGGTGAAGAAGCGCTTCTACATGGTGAAGAACTCCTCCGGAAGGATGCTGAAGGAGTGGTCCAAGGGAAGGTCCATCATGGAGCTGTCCAAGAAGTACAACTTCCCTCCGATCCTTGTCGCCATGTTCCTCTTCCAGGAGGACGGCGCCGGGAAGAAGGAGTTCTGGTCCTACATCAGGGATCCGTCCCTTCTCGAGAACCCCGAGACGGCCTCCGAGATCCGCGAGGCGATCGCGAACGACATCGTCTACTCCCCGTCTGCCAACGACAGGCAGAGGGAGCGCGGACTGTGGGGAGAGAACCTCCTGCACCAGTGGCTGGACGGTCAGGGCATCAAGTACCGCACGGAGAACGACCTCCGCGGTACCGAGTTCACCAAGACCCCCGACTGCCTCCTGGACAAGCCCGTGATGTACGAGGGCCACAAGATCTACTGGGTCGAGAGCAAGGCCTCGTTCGGGGACAACACCGAGTTCCGCTTCAATTCGCGCAAGCAGCTCGTCCCGTACACCCAGCTCTTCGGCCCCGGACTGGTCGTGTACTGGGTCGGCTGCCTGGACGATCTGGAGTGCCCGGAGAACGTCTACGTCTGCGACATCTCCGTCATGGACAAGAAACTGGAGAGGATCAAGGAGGAGTGATCCTCCTCTCCCTCCATTCCAGGACATCATTCTGAGAGACCGGGAAGGTCCATTTAAGGAATCGGACGTCATCGCCCCCGATCATGAACGGCTCCGGCATCTTCGACGGCGTGGGGAAGCTCGGGTTCGGCCTGATGAGGCTCCCCAAGAGCGGCGATTCCATCGATATCGAGCAGACGAAGGAGATGGTCGACCGTTTCATGGAGGCGGGATTCACCTACTTCGACACCGCCTGGGCGTACAAGGGCAGCGAGGATGCGATTCGTCGGGCACTCGTAGAGAGATACTCCCGCGACAGCTTCATTCTGGCGACCAAGAACGCCGCGTGGAGGGGGTGCAAGACCAGGGAAGAGGTGGTCGCCCAGTTCGAGACGT
>LVVU01000025.1:0-971 GCA_006954465.1 Candidatus Methanoprimaticola hominis | reverse complement strand
AACCTGGGCGAGAGCAGGACCAAGGCCTTCGACGATCTGGACGTCTGGGGATACATGAGGGATCTGAAAGCCCGGGGGATGATCCGGCATTACGGATTCTCGTTCCATGGGAGGGCCGACGAGCTGGAAACGCTCCTGACGGCACATCCGGACGTCGAGTTCGTCCAGCTCCAGATCAACTACGCCGATTGGGAGAGCCCCTCGATCCAATCCCGCCTGTGCTACGAGACGGCCAGGAGGCACGGGAAGCCCGTGGTCGTCATGGAACCCGTGAAGGGAGGGATGCTCGCCAGTCCGCCGGAACCCGTCGTCAGGATTCTCGAGGATGCGGAACCCGGGTCGACCCCATCGTCATGGGCGCTGCGCTTCGCCACGGATCACGATGGGATTGCTGTCGTCCTTTCAGGCATGAGCGACGTCCGACAGATGGACGAGAACATCGCTGTGATGGGGGGTTTCAAGAGCCTGTCCGAGAAGGAGGATGAGACGCTCCGCAAGGCACGCGATGCTCTGGAATCGATCGATATCGTGCAGTGCACATCCTGCGATAATTGCACGGAGGTGTACCCGAAGAACATCGGGATCTCCGGTTCGTTCTCCGCTCTGAACTATCTCGCGCTCTACGGGAACAGGAAGCTCGCATCCCGTCAGGCCGAATGGCTGGTGACAACCCACGGGAAGCTCGATGCGAACGAATGCATGGGATGCGGGAAGTGCGAGAAGGTCTGCCCTCAGCACATAGAGATAAGAAAGGAGTTGAAGAAGGTCGTCGAGGCCTTCGACCTCCAGACCGTTTCGGAAGAGGAGAAGGTGCGATCCCCGAAGGAATCGCATCGAAGATGGGGCCAAAGCCCCGGTTTATCGGAAGGATTAGGCCTTCCTTCTGTGGATCGCAGCGACTGCTGCGATGAGGACGATGACGATTGCGGCGATGCCGACGTACAGCATCGTGTCGGAACCACTGCCGCTGT
>LVVU01000024.1 GCA_006954465.1 Candidatus Methanoprimaticola hominis | reverse complement strand
GATGACAGGGACGGGTTGTGCGTATAATAACAGCTGTCTGTAATGTTTGTAATAGCTATTACTCGGAATCCACCAACTCGCATGTCACCTAGCTTGTAACAGGAACATTCGTGAATCGGTCTAACAGATTCGTCGCCGTATGCATGCTCGGATCTGACGAGATCGCGGTCCATGTGAAGAACACCGGGAGGTGCAGGGAGCTCCTCGTACCCGGTGCTGGAGTGGTCCTTTCCGAATCCGACAATCCCGAAAGGAAGTACCGCTACGACCTGGTGGCCGTCTGCAAAGGGGATCTCCTGGTCAACATGGACTCGCAGGCCCCCAACACCGTTTTCATGGAATGGCTGGAATCCGAGCATCCTTTCGGTTACGGAGCGGTCGTCCACCAGGAATACACCCATGGGGACTCCAGATTCGATTTCATGGTGGAATCCCCCGACGGGCCGGCCCTCATCGAGGTGAAGGGCGTGACGTTGGAGAACGATGGGTTCTGCAGATTCCCAGACGCTCCGACCGAGCGCGGTGCGAAGCATCTGCGCGGTCTCCGGAAGGCTCTGGAGGAAGGATACAGGACCTACGTGGCGTTCGTGATACAGATGGAGGGGATGAAGGGATTCGGACCCAATCGCGACACGGACCCCGTGTTCTCATCGGAGCTGGACGCCGCTGTCGAAGCTGGAGTAGGCGTGCTATGCCTGGGATGCCATGTGGAGGAGGATTCCGTATCCATAACCCACACGGTTCCGTTCATTCGTAATCGACGGCTTCGTTCTTCCTGGATTCCGAGGGATCCATCTCCTCGAGGGCCTTGACGAGCCTGATGTAATCGGCGAGGGCCTTCTCCTGGTCGCTGATCATCTGGTGGACCAGGTAGATGTTCTTCATCGTGGGGTTGGCATCGACGAAACGACCGTCGTCGGGCTCCTCCCGGATCATCGCTATGACCATCGTCTTCATCGACCTAGTACCGGCCCTGGTGTCCTCGTAGCTGACGACCGCATCCAAGGCGGCCTCCCCGTAGGAGCTGGCGTTGAGGAAGCGCATCGCGGCGTCGGCGATCTCCGGATAGAACATGAAATCCACGCTCTCGATGAGCTTCTCGAAGTCGTCATGCAGTTCGGACTGGAAATGAGCGTATCTGCGGATCTTGGAGATCCCCACATCGGACACGAGCTCCGAGGAGCCGAACATGTCCTTCATGTCCTTGATGGTGAACTGCGACTGGAGCTGGAATTTGCGGACCGGCTTGCCGCTGGGGGTGATCACCATGTTCTTGCGGACCAGATACATGTCGATATCCGGTGCGATGACGCGATGATGCCTCATGATCTTCCTCGCCTCGTCCCTCCTCTGACGGGAATCCCTGTTCCTGTTGACCAGCGTATCGAGGCAGAGGACCACGATGAACATGGCGAGGATGTTGCAGCCCATGTTGTAGAAGAAGTCCTTGTAGGTCCATTCGCCCTTGAAGAAGAATCCGACCAGGAAGAACGCCGCGCTGGAGACGACGATTATGAAGAACGATCTCCACATCACCGAGAACTCGTGGACCTTCTCGACCCTGTCGGCCCTGGTCCTGTTGAACTCGGCATCGAGCACGCCCTTCGCGGATGAAGCAGATGAGCCGATGACGTCCTTGATGCGGTTGCCGGTGTTCTTCAGTTTCTCCTTCGCATCGGAAGATACGATGGGGCGGCCCTTGGTCGGAACGAGGCTCATATGGAGCACCTCGACCGCAGTATCTGCCGTATGACATCCTGGGTGGCCTCGGCGGGCATGGTGGGGTTCACCATGAACGTCTCGCATTCGGACAGATACCTGCGGAAGAACTCCTCCCTCTGGGCCATGCGCCCCTTGTCGCGGAGGAGCTGATGGGGATTGCAGAAATCATGCTCCCTCAGATAATCGAATGCCCTGGGACGATATCTCGCGCACCCCGGGCTGTTCGTCCGCGTTCCTCTTGAGCAGGAACACGTAGCGCATCCTCGTCCCGTGGACGACGGAGTCCTCTCCTGCGATCCAACGGACGTTGCCTATGCCTCTGCCCTTGTTATCGAAGCGCACCTCCTTGACAAGGGGCTTGTACTCATCCCATACGTCGCCGATGTCGGAGTCGATGTAGCAGTTCTTCTCGGATCCCTCGGCCCAGGGACGGCCGTTGCCGAACTGGACGAAGTACCAATCGTCAGTGATCAGATGGGCGTTCTTCGCACGGAGGAGGCCCCATGATTGGGTCGTCTTCCCCGTCTTGGACGGCGCGATGAGCGTGACGCCGGCGCCGTCGATGTCCAGAGCCGCGCCNNNNAATAGACCGAATGGGCATCCTCCAGGATGTTCCCGGCCATGCCGAGGGCGATGCTCTTGATCCACCCGTAGTAATCGAAGTTGAACAGGAACATGGTCCTCGTCTCGACATCGTACTCGGCATGGAGGTCCTCGTCCGGGTCGTTGAGACAGAAGATCCTGGCATGCGACCTGACCGAATCGGACATGTGGTAGAAGTTGTCGGTCCACATCTCCATGTAATCGCGGTTCTCCGTGTACAGCGCGATGCAGAGCCCGTGGATGTCGGCCTTCGAAGAGTAGTTCTTCAGGCGCATGCACCTGTCCCTCAGCTCCCTCGACCTTTCTCCCCCGATGGTAATGAGTCTGTATGCCATGGTTACAGGTCCATATAGGTTCGACTCCGATAAAAATCTGGCTCATGCGGTTTCAGACATCGTCGAACGCTCGGAAACCGTGTTCTCGGCCAATCCGTCGGGCAGAACGACCCGCATCATCTGATATCTGGCACCCCATTCTGCCATGGATGCCATGAGGGGGATTATCGTCCTGCCCTTGCCTGTTAGCTCGTAGGTCACGCAGAGCTTCCGATCGGAGGTGACGACGCGATCGATCATGCCGTCCCTCTCGAGCTCCTTGAGCTGCTTGGACAGGATCCTCGATGATACATCGGATATCTTCCGTTGGAGCTCGGAATAGCGCATCGGTCCGTTACGGAAGAGCATGCATAGGATGGTGCATTTCCAACGTCCCTCTATGACGGACATGGTGGCATCGATGCAGCAGTTGTATCTGGCATCCCCATTGGCATATCCGGGTTCTTCCGATTTGCTGACCATGAGTATCGATAACAATAGGACAGTTAATAACATTATGTAGCCAAATATTAATATGGAAATGCTGATAGACCTTGCTGGGTACTACCATGTCGGAAGTCACAGCAATCATTGCATCACCCAGGAAGAACGGAAACTGCCAGGCCATCGTCGGCAAGATGGCCGAGGTCCTCAAAGCCAAGGGCAAGACCGTCAACGTGTTCAACCTCAACGAGATGGACCTCAAGGGATGCCAGGCCTGCTACGCATGCAAGAAGGCCGGCCACTGCGTCAGGAAGGACGACCTCACCGCCGTTCTGGAATCCATGAAGGACAGCGAGAGCATCATCCTCGCCACGCCCAACTACTTCGGACAGCCCTGCGGACAGTTCAGGATGGCTGAGGACCGCTTCTACGGATTCGTCGGAAAGGATGCCGACGGCAACTTCTGCTCCAACCTCCCTGTAGGCAAGAAGGTCGCGGTCGTCGTCACCTCCGGATC
>LVVU01000023.1 GCA_006954465.1 Candidatus Methanoprimaticola hominis | reverse complement strand
CTTTCTTACAGAGTCTTTATTACACGAAGTTAGAGAGTAATACGGATTCAGAATACGTATGCACCAACGGTACCAACTCGCATGTCACCTAGCTTGTAGTGTTTCGATATCATATATATTATATATTAGAAGTAGAAAACGAGAATCCCACGTAACGCAAGTTGTACGTCGAAGGATTGTTGAAATATGCTTATATCGAAGTGTCGTTAGCCTCCCTCATGTATGTCTACATACTGGGAGGATTCCTGGGTAGCGGGAAGACCACCCTTCTGATGAAAATCGCCTCGATGTACACCAAACGCGGCGAGAAGACCGCTCTCCTCGTCAACGAATCCGGAGAGATCGGAGTAGACGGAGCCACCCTCAAGGCTCAGGGATATGACGCGATCGAGCTTCCGAACGGATGCATCTGCTGCACCCTGTCCGGAACCCTTCAATCCGCGCTCAAGAATATCAAGAAGGACATCGACCCCGACATAATCATCGTCGAGCCCACCGGACTCGCCCTGCCGCACAAGGTCAAGGAGCTCGTGGAGGTCTCCATGATCGACCCCGACGAGATCTACATCATCGGAGTCGCCGATGTCCAGAGGTTCGAGGACCTGATCAAGAAGAAGGAGGACTTCTTCAGGATGCAGATGTCCAAAGCGGACTTCATCATGATCAACAAGAAGGATCTGGCCAAACCCGGACAGATCGAGGAGGTCACCGCCTACCTCAACAAGGAGTTCCCGGGCAAGCCCGTGTTCGCCGTCTCCGCCAAGACCGACGAGAACATCGATCAGCTCTACGAGATGATGAGATGAGCGGACACGAGCACGGACCGGACTGCAAATGCGGCTGCCACGATCACGACCACGAGGAGCACGAGCACACCTCGCTGGAGGTCGCGGGAGGATGCGCCGAGGGCCTCCAAGGGACGATCACCGGATGGAACGCGGATGCCGAGGCCAGGATGAGCAAGGCCCTTATGACCATCGGCCAGTGGGTCACCAAGGAATCCGGATGCCTCCTCGGGCACATCAAGGCCGCCATCGTCGACGAGAACGGGAACGGGATCACCCTGAACCTGACGGATATCGAGAACGGTGTCGAACGCCACGGCGAGCTCGAACCCATGGAGAAGGTCCGCTTCGCATTCATGTGCGCCGTCCTCGACGTGGACGAGCACGAGCTCAGGCACAGGATGTTCCATGCCATCGACGACTACGAGCTGGACGAGCACGTCGAATGCCACTGCCACGATCACGAGGACGGGTGCTGCGGTCATGACCACGAGCATGAGCACCACCACGAGCATGGATGCGGGTGCGGATACCATCATCACGACCATGACCACGAGCACGACGACCATTGCGGCTGCGGTCATGAGCATCATCACGATCATGAGGACGGGTGCTGCTGCGACAAGGAGCAGGAGCCCGAGAAGAAGGAGAAGAAATCCATCTTCGACAGAATAAGGAGGAAGAAGTGAGATGAGTTACGGAATATCCATCGATATCGGGACCAGCGGGAGCAGGGCCCATGCCGTCGATCTGAAAGACGGCAGGATCCTCTCCACCGCGGTCACGGAGTGCCACCCGCTGCCGGGTGCCAATATCATGGACCATCTTACGTTCTGTATCAACGTCGGAACGGAGATGGCCCACAAGATCCTTATCGATACCGAGAACAAGCTGATCAGGACCCTCGGAGTCGACCTCAACCAGGTCGAGAGGGTCAGCATCTGCGGGAATCCGATCCAGCTCTCCCTGTTCCAGGGGATCCCGGTCGACGACCTCGCATTCGCGGGCGAGAACGCCCACAAGGCGAGAGGCATCCAGGCGCAGAAGAGGGACGCAGGAGTGTTCTCCGCCGTGGATGTCGGTCTCGATGTCAAGGATGGATGCGAGCTTCTAGTCCCCCCTGCCATCAGGCACGAGATCGGAGCCGATGCTCTCGCCATGATGTACAAGAGCGGATTCCTCGACGAGAAGAGGAACTGCATGGTCACCGACTACGGAACCAACGCCGAGATGGCTCTCAAGATCGGAGACGACATCTACACCGGATCCGCGGCCGCGGGACCGGCCATGGAGGGACAGTCCATCAAATGCGGGATGCTCGCCGGACCCGGCGCCATCTCCGACCTCTCATACGACTTCCAGTGGATCTGCCAGGTCCTCGACGACGACATCCTCCCCAAGGAAGGGGACAAGGTCGATTTCGGACTGGAGACGGTCACCCCCTACGGACCCATGCACGGCAAGGCCAAGGGGATAACCGGAACCGGAGTGGTGGCCGCCGTCGCCGCTGTGCTCGAGCAGCACATGTGGAGGAAGGGCAAGCTCACCACCAGCGATGGCAAGCTCCACCTCCAGGACGGGGTCTACATCGACTCCCACGACATCTCCGAGGCTCTGAAGGCTATCGGAGCCATGCGCGCAGGGCACTTCACCCTGCTCGAGCATGCAGGACTCAAGTTCGAGGACATGAGGGTCATGTACATGGCCGGAGCGTCCGGAACATACGTCGATGCCGAGAAGGCGAGACAGGTCGGACTCCTGCCGCCTTCCTGCGATACGATCTACCAGTGGGGCAACACGTCCCTGGCCATGGCCACCGACATCCTGAGGAACCCCGAGCTCCTAGACACCCTCCAGGACATCGCCAACGGGATCAGGGCCAACCACATCATGTTCGCCGGAGACAAGATCTTCGAGCAGATCTACACCCAGGAGCTCGCCCTCTGCGACGAGGGCATGCCCATGGAGATGTACAACCAGAACAACGCCATGGCAGGGATCCAGGAGCTCCCCAAGCCCAAGGGCAACCCCGAGATCCACCGCATGGTCCAGCGTGACATCCCCGATCTCGGAGAGCGCGGACTCACCATCCTGCACGACATCGGAACGGAGCTGCGCGGATACATGGAAGGCTGCACCGGATGCAAGAAGTGCGAGAAGGAATGCCCCGAGCATGCGCTCAAGGTCATGGACGATAAGGAAATCGTCGTTCAGACCAAGAACTGCCTCGGAACCGCATGCTACCGCTGCCAGTTCTCCTGCCCCAGCAAGGTATACAAGTACGACAGGCTCACACTCGACTTCTGAGCTTGAAACGGGCCTTCGGGCCCTCCTTCCCATTTCAAGCTAGGTGACATGCGAGTTGGTACCGTTGGTGCATACGTATTCTGAATCCGTATTACTCTCTAACTTCGTGTAATAAAGACTCTGTAAGAAA
>LVVU01000022.1:2106-3161 GCA_006954465.1 Candidatus Methanoprimaticola hominis | reverse complement strand
CGGAGGGCGCCAAATGGAAAAGGGCCTGACCAGGAAGGCCGAGCTCCTCCGCGGAGGCGATGTCTGCATCCCCGAAGGGCTCGAGCTGCCGGACCTGATCCCCGGATTCAACGGGAACCCCGACACCGCCGTGCTCTCCTTCGACGGCTTCAGAGCGAAGAAGCGCATAGTGCACGGCAACGGGGAATTCGAGCTCCGCCCCAAGGACGGCGGATACGAGCTGCTCAGGTCCGGCGAGCCGTTCCTTCCGGAGGTCGGGATCCTCCGCGTGCCCCACAGCTGCCCCGAACAGGCCGTCTTCAACCTCCTTCCCTCGAGGCACGACTGCTTCTCCGACGGTCCGCTGACGACTGGATCCGTGATGGAGATGCTCGACGAAGCCATGACCCGCGGGAAGGTGAAGAGCGTCGCCTTCTCCGGCGGAGGCTCCGACGAGGAGATCTCCAGGCTGGCCGATGCCATATCGGCTGTACGCGAGACCTTCCCCAAGATGACCATCGGGGTCGAGCCCATGCTGAACGATGCGGCTCAGATAGGGATCCTGCGCGAAGCGGGAGTGAACGAGATCAAGATCAACGTCAAGTATATCCGCAGGGACACCGCCGCACTCCTCGAACCGGATACGGACTACGACTTCGCCTTCGACATGCTCAGAGCGAGCACCGACTACTTCAAGAAGGGCAAGATGGCCAGCACCATCTACTACGGCCTCGGGGAGACCGATCAGAACGTCGACATGATGCTGGAGAAGCTGTGCAGGATGAACGTCCTGCCCATCCTCAGGATGTTCAGGTTCGACGGTTCGAACCGTAGCAGGATCGAGGCCGCCGGGATACCGACCGAACCCCCCTCGCTCCTCAGAACCATGTTCCTTGCGGGCCTTCAGAAGAACGCCATGGCCCGTCACGGTCTCAATCCGGACCGCTTCCACACAACCTGTTTCCAGTGCGAGTGCTGCGATCTCGTACCCTTCCACGATTTCTGATCAGGATCCGATCCTCGATCTCGCCTTATCCAGCAACTGACAGGATTTGCAGCTGTCACCGACAGTGGGT
>LVVU01000022.1:0-2046 GCA_006954465.1 Candidatus Methanoprimaticola hominis | reverse complement strand
GATCGGATCGAACGACGAGAGTATCCCGAACCTCGCTCCCGGGGACCTGTCCTCCAGGTCGTCCACTATGGAGCGGTACTGGTTGCGGAGCGCCGCCTCCCAATACGGGCAGACCCCGTCCCAGAACTCCATGCCGGATACGAGGGCGTAGAGGAGGATCTCCTTCTCCGGGATCTCGCGCAGAGGCATGAACCTGGGGATCAGCCCGGGCTGGACGTGCATGTGCGGAGCCATCCTCGCCAGGCGTTCGACGTCTCCGCGGACGAAGTTCATCATTATGGATTGCGCAGCATCATCGAGGTTGTGGCCGGTCGCCAGGTATCTCGCACCGATATCGCGGGCCTCCTCGTTCATGAGCATGCGGCGGAACACCCCGCAGTAGGTGCAGGGGCTGCTGCTCCCGGAGACGGGAGCGATCGCATCCATGGTGACTCCGAGCTCGGAGAACGACCTCAGATGGAAAACGACATCGTTCTGCTCGCAGAACCTCCTGACGATGTCGACGCTCGGAGGACGGTATCCTTCGATGCCCTCGTCGATGGTAATCGCATGGACCTCGACGCCGTTCAGACCGTTGAATACGGATGATAGCATCTTGAGGGCGACCATGCTGTCCTTGCCGCCGGACACCGCTACGGCGATCTTGTCACCGCGTTCCACGTCGATCTGCTTGCGGATCTCCCTCTTCACACGGCGGTCCACATAGCGCATGAAGTGCTCGGCGCACAGGTGCGTGCCGTTGTAGCGCACGAATGTGACCGCATCGCGGTTGCAGAGATCGCAGGTCGTCATCGTCGTCGCCGCTCCTGTCGAGGAGCGCCTCCATCTTCTGAGCAAGGACCTTCGAGGGGATGTCCGGAAGGGACACCATGATCACCTTCCCGGTGGGTCCGTTCTCGGCCGTCAGCTTGAGGATGGCCAGCTTCTCCAGGTCCTGCAGATACGTCCAGAACTGCGTGTGCTTCCTGGACGGATAATCGTACTCCTCGCATGCTATCGCATAGGTCTTCTCTACAGACGAGGACGGTATCGACACGTTCTTCTTCATGGCCCTGGCGACCGCGAGGAGGACGAGCATCCTGTTGATGTCCAGGGAACGCAGCTTGGAATCGGATACGGAGCTGTAGATCATCGCCTTGGCTGCGCGGACGTGCTCCACGGTCATCTCGCCTGAATCGTCCTCCTCGGCGATGTTCGCCGCGCGGTCGAGGAGCTCTATCGCCATCCTGGCGTCGCCGTATTCGGCGGATTCCTCGGCTATCATCCTGAGGGAATCATCGGAATAGGTCCCCGGATACAGAGCCTCCTGTGCGCGGGCGGTGACGATCTCCAGCAGCTCCGATGCGGAGTAGCTGTCGAACTTCACGCCGTTGGAACGGCGGAAGGAGGATCTGGAGGCCTCGTCGAGGTACATATCGACGGAGCCCTGGGCGATCATCATCAGCGACACCGGGGCCCTCGGATTGTCGCGGGGGCGGGTGAGCTGGTAGACGAGGTCGGTGGTCCCCTTCTTGAACAGGACGTCCACCTCGTCGAGTATTATCGTCAGACCCCTCTCGTTGGAGACGAGATGCTGGGAGAGCACCCTCGCCATCTCGTCGGCTGAGAACCCGCGTTCCGGGAATCCCCTGTCGAAATGGCGGATCAGCTGCACCAGCGTTCCTGTCTCGTTGGAGTTCCTGCAGTTCACGTAGATGACATCCATGGGTTTGCCCTTGGAGGCCATGAACGCCGCCATATCGGCGCAGAACCTGCGGGCCGTGACGGTCTTCCCGGTTCCGACGCTTCCCGTGAGGAAAGCCGTGCACTGCCTCCCGTCCAGGGCCATGGGGCGGAACAGGGTCTCCAGCCTCTCCATCTGCAACTCGCGATGGACGAGGTCCTTCGGGATGTATGCGAAATCCAGGATGGAACCGTCGCGGATGATCGTCGCGGCCTTCTCGAACATGGGTACCTCAGAATAGCGCTCCGAACAGGAATGCGACCAGTCCGAGCATCATCCCGATCTTCGCTGTCTTCTCGGCCTTGTGGGAATCCGAGAACACG
>LVVU01000021.1 GCA_006954465.1 Candidatus Methanoprimaticola hominis | reverse complement strand
AACGTGACCGGAGACGTCACCATCGTAGCTGAACCGATTCCCAGAACAGACGACGGGGGATCCGACGGATTCCCCTGGCAGCTCGTCGCCATCGCAGCGATCGCAGCGGCCATCGTCCTGGCGGTCGTCATCGTCAGGATGCACACCAGGAAGCCTTGAAATCCCTTCATCCGGGCTCCGGCCCGGATCCTTCCGGAGATACAGGCATGAATTGCGATCACCTCGACAAATTCGAAGAGAAGCACGTCATCAGCATCCTGATGTACGTGGCCGGCAACCCCGGTTGCAAGAAGACGGACATCTACGATGCCGTATCCCGCAACCCCCGCATGCCGGAGAAGATCGAGATCCTCGAGAGCATGGGCCTCATGACCCACGAAACGGTCAACAGGTCCTCGTTCTACAAGCTGACCGCCGGCGGCATCAACATCGCCAAACTGCTATCGGCGGTGTCGAACGAGATCTCGAACATGGACTCCGCAGCCCGAACAGGGAACGGAGCGACGGCCCGAAGCCGTCGGAACGACCGTTGCCATGAGCAACGGAGCAAACCGGTTACATCGACAGGGAGGGAGACGGGCACAGTCCGTCGACCTCCGTGTCCGATTCTCTGCTTCCGAGACGTACGACACGCCTCGATTCCGAAAAGAAGGAAGATTGGGGCCGGAGCCCCTGTTTGATCCTCAGAGCTTGGAGAGCTTTATGAGCTTCTCCCAGCGCTTGTCGACCTCGGCCTGATAGGCCTCGACGACGGGCTCCCACTTCTCCTGAAGGAGGTGCTTGAACCTTCCCTGGGCGGAGAGCCAATCGATGACGGGCTTCTTCTCCGCCTTGCCGTCGGCGATTCTCGCGCTCTCGGCGGTGAGTGAATACTCCCCGTTGACGACCTCGAAGAGAGGCCATACGCAGGTCTCGACAGCCAGCTTGGCCATCTCGATGGTCCTGTCGGAGGGGAACCTCCATCCGCGGGGGCAGGGGGAGATAGAGTTGATGAACGCGGGTCCGTCGACCTCGAATCCCTTGGAGGCCTTGGTCACGGTGTCCCTCCAGTTGTGGGGGGAGACCTGGGCGACGTAGGGGATGTTGTGGGCGACCATGACGGCGGTCATGTCCTTGGAGTTCTCCTTCTTACCGGACTGGACGGTTCCCGCCCAGGAGGTGGTGGTGGATGCTCCGAGGGTGGTCGCGGAGGACCTCTGGATGCCGGTGTTCATGTAGGCCTCGTTGTTCAGGCACACGTACATCATGTTGTGGCCTCTCTCCATGGCTCCGGAGAGCGCCTGCAGACCAATATCGTACGTCGCACCGTCGCCGGCGAAGTTGACGAACTTAATCTCCTCATCGATCTTGCCCTTCCTCTTCAGGGCCTTGTACGCGGTCTCGAGTCCCGCACAGGTGGCCGCTCCGTTCCCGAAGGCGGTGTGAATGTATGGGGTGTTCCAGGACGTGTAGGGGAACACGGTGGTGGAGACCTCGATGCATCCGGTCGAGAGGGACACGGCGACCTCGTCGGAGGTCCCCATGAGGATCTGCTTCGCGATGATGGACTCCGCGCATCCGGCGCAGAGCCTGTGCCCGCTCGCGAGCCTTACGGGCAGCTTGTTGAGCTCCTTGAGAGACAGGGAAGTCATATCTTCACCCCCAGATAGGTGAGGCGCTGGGCCTCTCCGGAGGCGACGGCCTCCATCATCTTCTTGAATCCGGCCACGGTGGCGTCAGCGCCTCCGAGTCCGTAGATCACGTTGTACATCCTGGGCATGTCGTCGTTGAGCGTGGCGGCGGTGACGACCTCGGGGAACATGGGGCNNNNTCCGATGCTGAGGTGCTTGTCGAACACGGCGACGCCCTTCTTGCCCTTCAGGACCTTGGCGAGAGCCTCCTCGGGCCAGGGCCTGTAGACGTGAGGCATGCAGCATCCGACCTTGAGTCCCTGGTCCCTCAGCTCGTCGACGGTCTCCTTCATGGTTCCGAAGGAGGAACCGAGGATGACCGCGACGTACTCCGCGTCGTCGCACCTGTACTCCTCGACCAGGTGGTACTCCCTTCCGGTCAGCTTGGCGAAGTCCTTGAAGACCTCCTCTGCGACCTCCAGGGCCTTCTTCATGGCGATCTCCGACTGGACCTTGTGGGGGTAGTAGAAGTCGGGTCCGTCCATGTTGCCGTGGGAGACGGGGTGCTTGGTGTCGAGCAGCGGGAAGAGCGGCTCGAACTCGCCGACGAACGCCTTGACGTCGGCGGTGTCGATCATGGTCATCCTCTCGATCGCGTGGGTGAGGATGAATCCGTCCAGGTTGACGATGCACGGCAGCTGGACGTCGTGGTGCTCCGCGATCCTGGGGGCGATGATCGAGTTGTCGTACGCCTCCTGGACGTTCTCGGAGAACAGCTGGATCCAGCCGGTGTCGCGGGCGGACATGGCGTCTCCGTGGTCGTTGTTGATGTTGATGGGTCCGCTGATGGCCCTGTTGGCGACCGCCATGATGAGGGGGACGCGCATGGCGGCGGTGATGGGGAGCATCTCCCACATGTACGCCAGACCCTGGGAGGCCGTAGCGGTGAAGGTCCTGGCTCCGGCGGAGCCGGAGGAGGTGCACAGGGTGAGCGCGGAGTGCTCGGACTCGACGCACACGAACTCGGTGGTGACCTCGGCGTTCGCCACGTACTCGGCGAACTTCTCGACGATGATGGTCTGGGGGGTGATCGGGTATGCGGCGCACACGTCGGGGTCGATCTGCTTCCATGCCAGTGCGACCGCGTTGTCTCCGTTGATTGCAATGTCGTGTCCCAACTTCACTCCTCCTTCATTGTTATGGCGCCCTTGGGACAGACCCTGGCGCAGATGCCGCAGCCCTTGCAGTGGCTCATCTTGATGCCGGACATCTTGTCGTCCCTGAAGACGATGCTGTTGTCGGGGCAGTAGATCCAGCAGGTGTAGCAGTCGATGCACTTGTCCTGATCGACGACGGGGACGTAGCTCCTCCAGTCGCCGGTCGCGAAATTCTCGGAGGAGCCGGGCTTGATGATCCTTCCTCCGACCACGAGGTCCTTGATGTTTGCCATTGCCATGTCACTGCACCTCGTTGTAGCCCCTCTTGAGGGCGGAGAGGTTCTTCACGATGACCTTGTCGGCCAGCTTCCCTGTGAACTTGGTGGTGATCTGGTCCTCGAGCATGTCATAGGGGACCAAAGGGTTCGCCTTGATCAGGGCGCCCAGCATGACCGTGTTGATCATGGGCTTCCCGATCTCGTCGATGGCGATCCTGTTCGCATCGAGAGTGTAGCACTTCACATCGGTGCCCAGTGCATTCTGGAGCTCCGCGGGGGATCCGGTGTAGTTGGCCACCACGATGGAATCCTTCTTGATCCCGCGGGTGACGTCGACCTTCCCGACGAGGGTGCCGTCCATGATGACGACGATATCGGGCTCGTAGACCTGGCTGTGAACCCTGATGGGCGTGTCAGCGATCCTGGTGAATCCCCTGATGGGGGCTCCCATCCTCTCCGGTCCGAACTCGGGGAACGCCTTGACATACTTGCCTGAGGCAATGGCGGTCTCGGCGAGGATCTCGTTCGCCGTGACGAGTCCCTGCCCTCCCCTGCCGTGCCAACATAGTTCCATGTGCATTGGTACCACTGGGCTCCGTATGGGGACCCTATTTTAAAGTCTTCGTCATTAACGATGCCTAACTTAGTGTTTGGAGAACTTATCTGGCCTTTTTTTAACTAATTTCGTAGCGATTTTACGTATTCCGTAGGAATCGCTACGATTACCATAATCGAGGCATCCGAACGCCCTCGAACGTCCTGTGCCAGACACGGCAGGGCGGGCATCGATTCCAATATAATAGAATCTGGACACGGACAGAAACCATTTTGAATGCCAAAGGATACCCGAATAACATATGGCACCGCGAGTGCCGCCAAACCGCTTGCAGGATACGGGGAATTCCCAATGGACAGAAAGATTGTGGATGTTAACGAACTGCACGTTGAAGACATACCGATAGTCGGAGGTAAGGGAGCCAATCTCGGCGAACTCACCAACGCAGGGTTCCCCGTTCCCGAGGCCTTCGTCCTCACCACGGAATCCTACGACTACTTCGTCACCAGCGGAGACCTCATGCCCAAGGTCGAGGAGAAGCTCGCCGGGATCGACAGGTCCTCCGACGACAGCCTGACACAGGCCTCCAAGGAGATCAGGGAGATCTTCGAGACCTGCGCCATCCCCGACGACCTGAAGAAGGAGATCTCCTCGAGATACAGGCTCCTCGTCCCCAAGGGCAAGGTCGGATTCGTCGCCGTCAGGTCCAGCGCCACCGCCGAGGACCTCCCCGACGCCAGCTTCGCCGGGCAGCAGGAGACCTACCTCAACGTCAAGGACGAGGAGGACCTCTTCGACAAGATCAGGAAATGCTGGTCCTCGCTCTTCACCGCCAGGGCCATCGCCTACCGCGAGAAGCAGGGCTACTCCCACAGCGATGTCAAGCTCGCCGTGGTCGTCCAGAGGATGGTCAACTCCGAGTTCTCCGGGATCATGTTCACCGTGGACCCCAACAGCGGGGCCAAGCAGATCGTCATCGAGGGAGGCTACGGTCTCGGCGAGGCGATCGTCGGAGGAGAGGTCACCCCCGACACCTACGTCGTCGACAAGCAGAAGATGGAGGTCATCAAGAAGAGGATCTCCACCCAGACCTGGAAGTACATCCGCGGCAAGAACGGCGGCGTCGAGAAGGAGAACATCCCCAAGAACAAGGTCAAGGCCCAGAAGATCGCCGACGACCGCATCCATGAGATCGCGGAGATCGGAAGGCAGATCGAGATCCACTACGAGAAGCCCATGGACATGGAGTGGTGCATCGAGGACGACAAGGTCTATATCGTCCAGGCCA
>LVVU01000020.1 GCA_006954465.1 Candidatus Methanoprimaticola hominis | reverse complement strand
TGTCGCCTCTGGCTGTTTGGTCCCAAAGGAAGTGAGACCATGTGTCTGGCGATTGGGATAGACGTGCACTCGAAGAAGCTGACCTCCTTCGCAGTGCCGCAGAACGATGAGGACATCGAAGAAACGGAGTTCTGCATGGAGTTCAACAAGGAGTTCAGATCGACTCCTGCGGATAAAGCGACTCTGAGCAGAGCGGCCTATTGGCTGAAGGATCGGGAGCATCTGATCCTGATCGAGAACAGCACCAAGACCCATGAGGTGTTCTGGATACTCACGGATCTAGGGTGCACCGTCGTGGTTGCCAATGCAAGCGACCTGTTCCGTATAACGATGTCCGTCAAGAAGACAGATTATCATGATTGCAGAGAGTTGGCGCACTACGCGCGCCGCTATCTGGACGGGGAGAAGGAATTCTCCACATGTCTCATGGTGACGGCCGAGCAGCTCAATCGGAGACAGCTATGCAGGACCTATGCCCATGCATCGTCCGACCTCTCCGATCTCCGTCGCAGAATCAGATCGTACATCCTGGCCAGAGGAATCGCCGTCAGTGTTCCGGGGAGGGACATCGTATCGGAGGCTACTCTCCGTGAACTCGATAAGGTGGCGGATTCATCGATGAGGCTGCTCATCGATGAGGCCAGACACCAGAGGGATAGGATGAGAAGGATCAAGAACGAGATATTGAAGGAGTTCAAGGACGATGAGACGTTCCAACTGATATACTCCATCCCCGGATTCGGCATAGTCACTGCATCCTATCTCTCGGCCATGATCATCGATATCGATCGCTTCACATCCCCTGGTGCGTATGCCGCATACCACGGCGTGGTTCCGAAGCAAAGGGAATCAGCGGACCATTCGGTCCGCTGCGGGATAACACGCAGAGGAGACGATATCGCTAGAGAGATGCTCGTGACAGGGACATTCATACACATCTCTCAAGACAAGGACCGCGTATCCGACGTGTCGAGGTTCTACGATCGTTTGAGGAACAGAGGATTCCCCCACAAGAAGGCCTTGTTGGCATGCTCGAATAAGATGGCGCACAAGATCTATACAATACTGAAGACGAAGACGCCCTACAGGTCGTGAGGCTTGCCCGTTCCTTGTATCGTCGACATCGTTTGCGCAAAAGACGGAGATATTCCGTTGAAGGGCTAGGGATGCGACCCGTAGCACCTTCGATTAACAACCTTCCGGAAAGCGTATTCGACAGAGGCCGGAGCCAGGAGGCGCTCTGATGAGGCGTCGAAAATAACGTGGCCCGTCGACGGACAGGATCGACCGATCCGAAAGCCGGTACGATCCACTCGCTTCGCTCATTCCCGTACCGGTTGATGATCAGGATGCCACCAGGTTGGATGGCGTTCGGAGCATGAAACCAGCGTGAGCCATCGATTCCATTGCACCGATGGTATCAGAAATCCATGCAGAATCCGCGTAGGTTTCAAATCTCATCAACACTTCAATGGTGATGCGGCCCTTTTGAAGTCAAATAACAGTATTCTGATAACGAATACGCAGAGCGACCGGTCCAAGGCCCTTCTCTTCATGTCGATCGCTTTTCGTGTGACTCGGTAATGAATAGATCTGCATTATCGCAAGTACCTGTATTTGCCGAACATCGCTCGCTCCGATTATGCCCGGGGATTCGACTGGAGCGATTCCAATTTGTCATCATCCATGTGGATCGACTTTCTGGGATGCGAATTCCGACGGGGGTGAGAGCCCCGTCGGATAAAGAGTTTAGACCATGGTCCCGCAAGGAGTGAGAGTCCTCGCGTAAGAAGGGCTGGACGGCGGAATACACACATGAAAATTTGACCGTCCGGCCGGGTTTAGCGTGATTATGTGAGGATGTGATGTTAGAGTGAGAAGTGAGATGCTTCGGATGAAGCGGTGAAGGAAGAAGCGTGCGCTGACGCAATTGTTTTGTAAAGTCCTTGAGGGACTGTTTCGGTTTGGATGAATGATGGGGGCCTTGCGGCCCCCGAAGTTTGCTGTTCAGGTTACTTGCTTATTCCCTTTCGAGAACGGAATCGCATTCAGCTGCGCATAAGACGCATGGCGACGATGACAGCGAGGATGACGATCAGCACTACGAGCACGATGAGCAGGTAGTCGGTGATCGTGAGTCCGTCGTCGTCCTTGTCCTCGGAGGGAGTGACAGGCTCGACGTATCCGGACTTCTCGACTCCGGTGAGCTGGTAGACCTTATCTGCGGCGTAGCTGCCGGAGACACTGAAGCTCATTCCGGAGACGTTGTCTCCGGCGAGCTTGGCGTCGCCGGACCATCCGTTCTTCAGGGTGTAGGTGACCTTGTAGGAACCGGCTGCAACAGTGGAGGAGTACGCGTAGTAGTAATCGCTACCGCTGCTGACGAGTCCGTATGCCATGGCCTGTCCGTTAAGGTAGACGTCGGCGATACCTTCGTCGGCCTTAACGACAATCTTGTAGACCTGGGTGTCGATGACCGCGGTCAGGCTCTCGTAGGCGCCAATCTTGAAGGTCCAGAGAACCTTTGCGTTATCAGCAGTACTGTCCATGACAATCTTTCCGTCCTTGTCGGCCCATCCCTTGAGGTTGACATTCTCAACAGGGACGTTCTTGACGGTGACAGAAGGAACGTCGGTCGCAGCATTCGTGTAGGCGGTGAACCAAACGGATCCGTTCACGCTGAAGACAGTGCTTGTCAGATCCTTGAGATCATCTGCGAACACGTCATCGACTGAAGCATCGTTGGAGACGAGAATCTTCGCATTCGTTCCCGGGGTGACAGGTCCGCTGAATGCGGCCTCGGCACCGGTCGTGTCCTTCTCGGTGATTCCGATGTACAGGTTCGTAACATTGAGGGTTCCGGAGGCGGACGTGCTGGTGGCCGCATCGACGGAAACGGTTCCGTTGACGGTCAGCTCAGTGACGGTCATCGACTTGTTGGCGGGAACACTGAGGGTTCCGTCGACGACGAGCGCCTCAATGGTTCCACTGGCCTTCTCGGCGGTGAAAGTAGCACCAGAGGCGACGGTCATAGCGTTGTACCTGGTGACGACACCACCATCAGTCTTGTCATTGACTTCGACTGCGAAGTTCTCATCGGTGCAGCGGCGATTCCGAAGGCATCGGTCTTGTCGCTGTCGATCTTGACGGTTCCCTTCACGAAGGCCTTGGAGTCCTTGACGGAGAACTCGAATCCAGTCGCGTGGTTGGCGGTGACGGAAGCATCGCCGATGACGGCGGATCCGGTGAAGTATCCGGCCTTGGTATCGCTCTCGACGACGAGGGTGACTCCGTCCAGAGCGATGGACTTGACGGACAGGGCGGTTCCGATCAGACCGCTGTTGGCGGTGATCGATGCACTGATCGTAGCATCGTTCTTGACGATGATCTTGGTGAGGTTCTCGGTTCCCTTGACGGAGATGTCGCCTGCGACGACCTTTCCGTGGATCTGGATGTCGGACTCGATGACGGAGACGTCCTTCAGGGCGGTCTCGAGACCGGCGATGACGTAGTAGGCTCCCTCGGTGTAGTAGGCACCGGCGATGGGTGCTCCGTTACCGCTCTTGAAGAGAGCGTCGTAAACTCCAACGGCTCTGTTCTTATCCTCGACGTCGGCGTATTCTCCGTTGCCGTAGACGGTCTCGATTCCGGACATCAGCTTTCCGTTGACGATGACGGTGCTGGAGTACTTGGCGTTGGATCTCTCTCCAGAAGCCGCGGTGTTGGCGACCTTCTGAGCAGTGAGGTCGAATCCTCCCTTGGCGTAGATCTGTCCGTCCGTCTTCAGGATACCGTCGACGGTGAGGGTGACTCCGCTGTTGAGGACCATGTATGAAGTGGCGGGGATCACGAGGGTGACTCCGGCCTTCACGGGGGTGTTGGACTCGAGGGTAACGCTGTCTCCGGTGACGGTGATGGCGGATCCCTCGGGTGCCTCTGCGAGAGCGACGGTGAGGTTGGTCCACTTGGCCCATCCGTTCTTGAGGGCCTTGCCGTCCGCACCGATCTCCTCGGTCTTGACATCGGAAACGATGTTAGTGACCTTGACGTTGGTCTTGTCCTCGGCGAAGAGGGTGTCCTTGACGTCAATCTCTCCGGATCCCTTGACGGTGGCGCCCTTGGCGATGGTCAGGGTGATCTCGGCGTCGGCCTTGTCGATCGAGAGATCATTGGCTTTGATGCCCAGGGTGACTCCGTCCTTCAGGGTTGCGTCGGCGTTGACCGTCTGGTCGGCGAGCATGGTCAGGGTCTTGATCTCGGATCCCTCGGCGGATGCAGCAGCGAGGGCTTTGTTGATGTCGACGTAGTGGTTGGTCGAGATCTCCTTTCCGGTGCTGTCCTTGACCTTGGTGACGTACGTAGTGGCAATGACATCACTGCTGACATCGAGAGTCTTGGTGACGAGAGCGACCTCTCCTTCCTTGGTGACCTTGACGGTAGCGGAGTTGGTGAAGGTCGCTTTCTCTCCGGCCTTGACGGTTCCGGTGACAGCGAGGGTTCCGACGGAGTTGGTCAGGGTGACGTTGTCTCCGAGGGACAGCTCGCCGGTGACGGCGAATCCGACATTGGCTCCGGTGGCGGTGATTCCTACAGCCGCAGTGGCGTTGGCGCTGGTGGTGGTGGACAGAGTCTGGTTCTCCTTGACGGCGTAGGCTGCGGAAACGGTTCCGGAGATGTCCATCGTCTTGGAGTACTGCTTGCCCTTGTAGATTCCGGCAACAACATTGTCGGCAACCTTCGTCTTCACAGTAGAGGTACCGGAAACGATCGTGATTCCGGAGACAGAAGCATCGACCTTGGACTTGTCGCCATCGATGGAATATCCGGATGTGATGGCGATGACGTTGGACTGTCCGGAAAGGATGACATCAACATCGACCTTGGCCTGGGTGTCACGGAATGTTGTGAGCACGAGGTCTGCATCGGTGACCTCGATACCGCCGGTAGCGCTGGCGGTCATGGTGTACTTCTTGACATCGACGGAAGCGCCGGCGAGGACGTTGTTGATGGTCAGCTTGGATCCTGCAGGAACGGAGGAGTCGATGACGACGGATCCGGCGTTCTTCACGGAAACACCGGAGAAACTAGTGGTTGTCGTAAATCCAGATACCGATACAGTCTTGCCATAGGTTCCTTTGATCTCGAGGGTTCCGGA
>LVVU01000019.1 GCA_006954465.1 Candidatus Methanoprimaticola hominis | reverse complement strand
GGAAGCTCGTGTCGAAGGAGGCTCAGGCCAACGGCTATCCAGCATCGCATCAGCGGTGACAGCGTCAGACGGTCGTCGCTCGTCCCGCCTCGGCGGAGGGCGCGACCGTGCGGCGCCAGAAAGCCACATAGCGGCGACCGACCCGTGCGCAGCGAGGGTCAGACTTGATAGAGAATACATCAGTTATAACTCGTAACCAATGTTGATTTACCCGATTAACCATTCCATCCTCATGGGTTCCGTGGTTACCTTTAGAAGCGCTTACGGCTCCATCGTCTATATCTCGATGGTCCTGCTACTGATCATTTTCGCCGCACTCATCCTTCTCCTACCAAGCATCGATCTGATTTTGATAGCGGCTCTCTTCATCCTGGAAATCTTCGTCGCATTGACTCCGTTTATGCTGAGGTACACCTTCGATGATGAGAAGGTCACCATCTCTAATCCTTTGGCTACACCCGAACCTCCAGCATACTACGACAGAATTTGGAAGGTCGAGGATGCCAAGAAAGAGTACGCCTCTAATATGCACGGCGCATCCCCTGACTCCATCAGGATATGGTACGACCGCGGCACCGGACATTACATCTGCATCTCACCCAGCGACAAGAAGCGCGCTATGGCTATCCTCAGGGATAGGTGTCCGATTGCGGAATTCGTACCCAGTGAAGATGCCGGTTCCTGATAATCGCCGGAGATGGAATCCGTGGAAGACGGCAAGATGGTCGCCATCGCGGCGGTGTTCGGCCCCACCCTCATCCTGAAAGGATTGGTCGCCACACTGATCTCGGATGTTGGAATCTACCTTCTTCTAGGTGGACTCTGCCTGTTCTTCCTGATCATAGGGATTGCCTTGGTGACCGGTCACGCCATCGAATTGGTCGCAGGGGTCAACTCCATGACCGAATCTGAGAGAAGGGGATACAATCTGAAGAAGGTGTGAAGGGCCGTCGGATTGTTCGTGTTCTACTGTTCGGTGATGCCGCTACTGATCCTGGACTTCAATGCGGGATTGTTCGTAGCCTACGTGAACGTCTTCCTGCTGGCCATCATCTGGCTTCTCTGGTACACCGATATATGCTGTTGCAAGGCACCACGCTGAAAAAACTACTTTTTAAATAGATACAAAAACTATTACCTATATCCTGATAAGACCCGTAGGGGAGGTCGCGTTGTGCGGCCATTAGTACCTACGGGCAATGGATATTCTCTTCTCGATTATGTGTATTGATGAGTCTTCGTCCTCGTATCTGGCTCTCGCAGCACCGGCAACATAGTCAACCAGCTGAATACACCTGTTCTGCTCGGATGTCACCTTGTCGCACTTCATCAGATTGACTCCTGCCTTCACAGCCTCTTCTCTCGAAATCTCCCTGAGCCTCTCGATCTTGATGAAACTGCTGCGATCCACGAACACATTGAAATCCCTGCAAGGAAGGACACACTCCGCAAGGACCTGTCTCAACATCATCTCATAGAGTTCGTTCCCATACAGGTGTTTACCAGAATCAGGATTGTTCTTGTTGATGACAGCATATACCGCTCTAAACTCGCATCCCGACATCGTGCTGAGTAGTTCCCTACGATTGTCGGGATTCGTGTTTACCCACTTATGCTCCCTGCCATCATTCGGTAAAAGTTTGGATGCGACCTTCAGATGGCGAGGCCTTAGCATCACTAGCGCTGCGATGGCAAAGTACGTGGACCCTTTGGAACCGAGGTCGCCGGACTCGTCGATCACGATGAGCCCTGTCATGGACGTACACCGTCTGGATCCAGCCTGCTTATCTCCTTTTCGAGGTCCTTCACGGACTCGATCTTGTCATCGAGGTCCGCCTGAGCGACATCCGCCTGCTCCGGCTCCATCATGCCGATCTCTATCTGCCTCTTCCTGGCCCACTCCCAGAAGCTGTCGTTGTTGTAGCGGATGCCGCTCTTGCTGCTCTCCGGCAGGACCCTCCTGAGAATGACCTCGCCGTTATCGATGTAGAACATCACGTGATCCTGGGGCCCGAGCTCGAGGATGTCCGCAACCTCCTTGATTAGCGTTATGCGCTTGGAGCCGTCCAATCTGACTGAACCCAGAAACTGCATTTTATCCGTTTCTGGTGATTTCCTGCGATGATTTCAATGTTTGTATCCCTGATTCAGTGAATACCCAAAACAGGAATTATGGAAGGAACGAAGATGAGATCACTCGAAGAATCCGGCAACGAGTCCGGATACCGTGTGATTGAGGAAAACATCCCGAACCGTGGGTGGGCCGGCCACCCCGACCCGGTTTGATGGTCGAATCGCCCGTACTCGGGCACGATGAACGGCGTGGTGCTGGATTCCCATTCATCTCGGATTGAGCGCGATATATTCGCAATCTGGCCGCAGGGGTTCGAATCCCCCTTCCACGCCATTATCATCTCTGTTCCGAACTCATACTCTGCATGAATCCGACTTCATCTGCACGGGTGCTCGTTCTTTCCATCCGGCGAGCACATCACGGCGATGGAAACGACCGCCAGCAGCATACCGAGGATCATCAACGGCGAAGGGATCTCCGTGAAGAACGCCAATCCGAACGCAGCTGCTGCCATCGGCTCCCCGCATGCCGCGAGCAGCGAACCCGTACCGGCCTCCCCCTTCGTCACGGCTACCGTGTAGAAGATGTACGGCAACACAGAGGAGAACAACGCCTGGATGACCAGGAATACTATGTTCCCGTGACCTTCCGAACCGTACTCGACGACCGCATTCAGATCGCTGAACGGCAGCAGGACGATCGCGGAGAACAATATGCAGTAGAACAGGATGGTGTACGTCGAATATCCTCCGGACGCCGCCCTCTTCGACATTATCCCGTAGAACGCATAGAAGAACGCAGCGGCGATTCCTGCTCCGATGCCTTCGGCGGAGACCGAGCCAGGATTCTCTAGCAGACCGCTGACCAATATGCATCCGATGATGGCCAGGAGCATGCATCCGGTCTTGCGGCGGGTGATCCTCTCGCCGAAAAGCGCACGGGCCATCAGGAGCATGAACACCGGAGACATGCTCAGGAGCACGGCCGCCAGAGACAGCGATGCGCCGCTCACCGATATGGTGTAGAAAAGATTGAGGAACACCATCGACAGGGCGCAGACGATGAAGATCCATAGGTCGGACGCCTCGATGCGGAACATCCTGCGGTCCGTGGCCAGGATCAGAGCACCCATCATGAATACGGCGATGAGCACGCGCGAGAACACGATCGTGACTCCGTCCATGCCCCAGTCCCCCAGGATCCTGACGAATATCCCTGCGGAGCCCCATAGGACTCCCGACAACACGGCCATCATCAGATAGGGGGATTTTGAGGTCGGCATGACGGGTGGAATCGAACCCACCTATATGCATCCATCCTCTGCTGAAAAGCAACTAAGTATACGCCCGACTTATCATCGGGCATGAGATTCCTTGTTTTCACGGACCTCCATCAGAAGGCATCCGTCATCGACAAGATCAACGACATGATCCAGCGCTACGGCGCGGAATTCGCTGTATGCCTGGGAGATGTCACCGACAT
>LVVU01000018.1:2575-3747 GCA_006954465.1 Candidatus Methanoprimaticola hominis | reverse complement strand
CGAACACCAAGATCCCTGAGGACGTCGGATGGGCCTTGGAGGCCGCCGGCATGTGGGAGACCAATCCGGTCGCGTACACCCAGATCGGCGCCATCATGGACAATCTGAAGAAGGCCGAGCATATGGGCAAGCCCATGTGCCAGGATACGGGCGTCCCTGTATTCTACGTCCGCGGCAGATTCGATTCGTCCATCGGAAGGGAGATCGCCAAGGGCGTCGAGAGGGCCACCGCGGAGATCCCGCTGCGCCCCAACACCGTCGACCCCCTCACGAGGGAGAACGGCGGAAGGAACCTCGGCCTCGGGATGCCGATCATCCATTACATCCCCACGGACGACGATTTCACCGAGATCACGGTCCTGCCGAAGGGAGCCGGATCCGAGAACATGACCCGCTTGGGCATGCTGAATCCCGCGGACGGGATCAAGGGCGTCGAGGATTTCATCGTCGATGCCGTCCTGGATGCCGGAGGCCGCCCTTGTCCGCCCACCATCGTGGGCGTCGGGATAGGCGGGATGTCCGATACCTGCACCGAGATGGCGAAGATGGCGTTGGCCATACCTCTCGATGCGGAGAATCCGGACCCGGTCCTGAAGGAGATGGAGGAGAGGCTGTTCGTCAGGCTCAACGCCTCCGGTCTCGGACCCATGGGCCTCGGCGGTGCCACGACCTGTCTCGGAGTCAGGATCAAGAAGGCCAACTGCCACACCGCGAGCCTGCCTGTGGCCGTCAACATCGGATGCTGGGCGACCCGCCGTGCATCCGCCAGGATGACCGCGGAAGGCGTCGATTATGCCCAGGGGGCGATGTTCTGACCGTCCTCCAGGCACCTCTCAACGACGCGGCGGTCAGATCGCTGAAACTGGGCGACACGGTGTTCGTATCCGGCCCCATCGTGACCGGGAGGGACGAGGCGCACATCCGTGCGTTGGAGCTGTCCCGCGAGGGGAAGGACACCCCTGCGGAGCTCGACGGCTGCGTCCTGTACCACTGCGGGCCGATCATGAAGGAGACCGAGGACGGATGGGTCGTCGTCGCCGCAGGTCCTACGACATCCGCGCGCATGAACAGGCTCGAGCCCGAGATGATCAGAACATTCGGCATCCGTGCGATCATCGGGAAGGGCGGTATGTCCGCCGAGGTCGCCGAGGCCATGAAGGAATGCGGATGCG
>LVVU01000018.1:0-2562 GCA_006954465.1 Candidatus Methanoprimaticola hominis | reverse complement strand
GGTGCGGCCGTATCGCTCGCGGAGGGTCTCGGAAGGTGCAGAGGCGTCCAATGGCTCGATCTCGGGATGGCCGAGGCTCTCTGGAGCTTCGACGCCGAGAGGCTCGGACCGCTCATAGTGGCGATGGATGCCGAGGGGAACAGCCTGTACGAGAACGTCAGGAAGTCCCTGATCAGGGGCGATTGAGCCCCTCTTCCTCCTCCAGCTCCTCCATGTCGTTGACGATGACGATGTCGGATCCGGGCGTTCTCGACCTGTGGACCGCGATCAGGGTCAGCAGGATGATGGCGCCGATGATCAGGATCCCGATGACCATCATGGCATGAGGGGCGTCGAGGCCTCCGAGGATCCCTATACCGAACTCGTTCTCCACGAGGCTGATGACGATCCCCGTCGTATTGGCGGTGCTCGCCTGGATGGGTTCGTTCCGAATCCGTTGCAGCTAGCCCTCACCGTGTAGGTCCCGTAGGGGATGTCCTTCATCTCGAAGTATCCGTCCGAGTTGGTGCTGGTCTTGTAGCTCTGACCGGTGTCCGAGACCATCGTGACCTCAGCGTTCTCGATATCGAACGTGTTGCTGCCCTTGATCCCTTTGACGTATCCGAACAGGATGCCGTTGGTCGCCCTCATGCCGATGGTGTGGTACGCATCATCGGCGGTGGTCAGGGCGTATTTGCCGTCCTGGTCCGGTTCGATCCCCGTGAGGTCGAACGAGAACATGTCCTCCGCATAGAGCTCCATCGAGTCGGGAAGGCTTCTGACGGTGTATCCGGTGTACTCGAATGCGAGGTACTTGCCCTGCCCCTCTGTGTAGGTGAACTCGAATCTGCCGTTCGCGTCGGTGTATGTGACGAATACGATGCTCTTCTCCGCATCCAGGAGCTGCACCTTGACGTTCTCCATGGGTATGTTGACCTGATCCGACACGTTGTACACGAATCCGTAGATCGTGTAGTCGGTCACCGTCGGTTCATCGGGAACGACCGGCTTGTCCGCGGATGTGGGAGGCGCGAGAATGACCAGCGATGCGATCGCCAGAATGGCCATCGAAGCGATGAGGGTCCGTGAGGCGAGGTCGCATCTCATGATCATCAGAACGTGGGACGGATAGATAACTATGACGCGCGACTCCTCGAAGAAACGCTTATTACGGTCCTGTTCATGGAGTCAACGATTGTGGTTGAGATGCTGGAGAAAGTGGATAGGACCTACACGAAGGAAGAAGTAAGGTCGACGATGAAGCCTCTGATCTCCACGTGGTTCGATGAACGCTTCGAAGGCCTGACCATTCCGCAGTCCAAGGCGATCCCCGTCATCCATCAGAGGCGCAACGTGCTCGTCTCCTCCCCCACCGGATCGGGGAAGACGCTCACGGCGTTCACCAGCATCATCAACGAGCTCACCCGTTATGCGAGGGAGGGCACTCTGGAGGAGAGGGTCTACTGCATCTACGTCTCCCCGCTCAAGGCTCTGGCGAACGACGTCAACCGCAACCTCAACGAGCCTCTGGCGCAGATGCGCGAGCTGGCCGAGGAGCGGGGCATGAACGTCCCCGACATCCGTGTGGCCGTTCGTTCCGGGGATACCCCTCAGAACGAGAGACAGAAGATGGTCCGCCATCCGCCCCACATCCTCATCACCACCCCCGAGAGCCTGGCGCTCATCCTCTCTGCTCCGAAGTTCAGCGAGGCGTTCAAGAGGGTCGAGTGGGTGATCCTCGACGAGATCCACGACATCTGCGATTCCAAGAGGGGTGCCTTCCTATCCCTCACGCTGGAGAGGCTCAGGAACCATTGCGAGAACGATTTCGTCCGCATCGGGCTGTCCGCGACCCTCGCTCCCATTGAGGCGATCGCCGCCTATCTGGTCGGATGCAACCCCGACGGATCCTGCCGCGACGTCGCCCTCATAGAATCGGGCTCCAAGAAGAAGCTCGATCTGCAGGTCATCTGTCCCGCCGCGGACATGACCGCCCTCCCGTCGGACATTGTCAATTCGATGATGTACGACATGCTGAAGGACCTCATCGACCAGCACGAGACCACTCTGGTGTTCACCAACACGAGGTCCGGAGCCGAGAGCGTCGTATACAAGCTCAAGGAGAGGGGACTCGAGAGCGTCGAGGTCCACCACAGCTCCCTGGGCAAGGAGATAAGGCTCGACGTGGAGGAGAGGCTCAAGCACGGCGAGATCAAGTGCGTCGTGTCCTCGACATCCCTGGAGCTGGGGATCGACATCGGATCGGTGGACCTGGTCTGTCAGATCGGTTCGCCCAAGTCCGTGGCCAAGGGTCTGCAGAGGATCGGGAGGAGCGGTCACAGCTTCGGGAAGGTGGCCAAGGGCCGTCTCCTGGTGTTCGACCCGGACGATCTGGTGGAATGCGCGGTGTTGTGCAGAGCCGCCCACCGCGGGGACATCGACAGGGTCGGCATACCTGAGAATTGCCTCGACGTCCTCTCGCAGACCGTCGTGGGGATGAGTCTCGACCGCAAATGGGGGGCCGAGGAGGCCTACGACCTCGTCAAAGGGTCTTACTGCTACCGCAACCTCTCGAGGGAGAGC
>LVVU01000017.1 GCA_006954465.1 Candidatus Methanoprimaticola hominis | reverse complement strand
AGCCCTGGCGGATTCCATCTCCGCCGCATTCCCCGGATCCAGGTCCCTGGACTGCTCGGGCACGCTCAGGGCCCTGCGCACAAGGGACCCGCGGCTCATCGCCCCCCACAGACGCAGGAAACGAGCGGACTTCCCAGGACTTCAGGACCAAACCCTATATACCGCGCACCCTTTGGGTCGCGTTAGATTATAGGAGCACGTCTTTTATGCAACCCGGACAGATGGCTTATGACAGGGGGAGCACGGTTTTCTCTCCCGACGGAAGGCTTTTCCAAGTAGAGTACGCCCGCGAGGCCGTGAAGAAGGGTTCCACGACCATCGGAATCAAGTACGACGGAGGTGTCATGCTCATCGTCGACAGGAGGGTCGTCAGCAAGCTCCTGGAACCGAAATCCACCGAGAAGATCCACGAGATCGACGACTACATCGGATGCGCGACATCCGGACTCGTCGCCGACGCCAGGATCCTCGTGGACGAAGCCAGGAAGCAGGCCCAGGTTCACAGGGTCAACTTCGGCGAGAACATCGGAGTCGAGATGCTCGTCAAGAAGATCTGCGACTACGAGCAGAACTTCACCCAGTACGGCGGTGTCCGCCCGTTCGGAACCGCCCTGCTCGTCGCCGGAACCGACGACCTGGGGGCACACCTTTTCGAGACAGATCCCTCGGGAGCCCTCGTGGCGTACAAGGCCACCGGCATCGGCAACGGCCGCCCTGCGGTCATGGACCTCTTCGAGAAGGATTTCAAGGACGGTATGAGCTTCGAGGATGCCGCCGCACTCGGTCTCAAGGGTCTCTCCGCCGCTGTGGAGGAGAAGCTGAAGGCCGATTCCGTCGAGATAGGCATCGCGGAGATCGGAAAGAAGTTCAGGAGGCTCTCCGAGGAGGAGGTCGCCGAGCTCATCGCCAAGATGTGATACCATGGTGAACCTCGACGATGCGATAACCGCCCGCCTGGAATCCCACGGGGAGACGTTCGAGATCCTCCTGGACCCCAAGGTGGTCGACCTGATCAAGCAGGGGAAGAAGTTCGACATCGTCGAGTACATGGCCGTCGAGGACGTCTTCAAGAACGCATCCAAAGGAACCAGGCCGGCGGAGGACAAGATCAAGGAGGCCTTCGGGACAGAGGATGTCGCGGAGATCGCCAGGAGGATCGTCGAGAAGGGCGAGATCCAGATCACCGCCGAGCAGCGCAAGGAGATGCTGGAGGCCAAGAGGCAGCAGGTCATCACCTACATCGCGGCCAACGCCATCAACCCCCAGACCCACACGCCCCATCCTCCCCTGAGGATCGAGCTGGCTCTGGAGGAGGCGAAGTTCCACGTCGATGCGTTCAAGCCCCTGGAGAAGGAGATCGAGGAGGCCATGAAGGTCCTCAGGCCGCTGATCCCGATCAGGTTCGAAAAGAGCCGCATCGCCATCAAGCTCAAGGGGAGCGACTACGGCCGCTGCTACGACGACATCATCCACTACGGTATCGTCGAGCACGAGGTCTGGACCCCCGAAGGCGACTGGATCGGCAGCATGGAGATCCCCGCGGGAATCATAACGGAGCTCACCGAGAAGCTGAAGCACAAGACCAAGGGGTCCGCTTCGGTCAAGCTCATGAGCAATTGAAGTTTACAGAGTGATACGAATGGAGAGAAGAAACACCAGACAGACGCGCGAGATCGTCGTCCCCGGAGACATCCTGGACGGCACCGGCATGAAACCGGGAGACTTCGCCTACTTCGACAAGGGCAAGGTCCGCGCCAGCGTCATGGGGGTCCGCAACGTCTTCCAGAACACGGTCGGCGTCATCCCCCTGAGGGGCTGCTACATGCCCACATCGGGCGACACCGTCATCGGAGTCATCGTCGACATCGGGCCTTCCAACTGGCTCATCGACATCGGCGCGCCCTACCCGGCGCCCCTTCACGTCAACGAGGTCCCCTGGAAGGTCGAGTTCGGAGACACATCCCGCTTCATCGGCATGGGAGACGTCGTACTGCTGAAGGTGCTTTCCGTGGACGAGAGCAAGAAGATCCAGGTCACGATGAAGGATTCCGGCCTGAGGAAGCTCGAGGGCGGAAGGCTCGTCAAGGTCTCGCACACCAAGGTATCGCGGCAAGAGCGGTTCGATGATCTCGATGCTGAAGAACATGACCGACTGCCGCATCACCGTCGGACAGAACGGCATGGTATGGATCGACGGCGACGACGAGAACGCTGACGTGGCCGCGGAGGCCATCAGAATGATCGAGGAGAAGGCCCAGTGCGGCAACCTCACCGACAGGATCAAAGAATTTATCGAGAACAAGCTCCCCCAGAGCGAAGATGATGAGGGGGAGGAGTGACCATGAGCGGACACACTGATATGGTATTGGTCGACGAGAACGGCATGCGCATCGACGGAAGGACCGCCGAGCAGCACAGGCCCATCAAGATCGAGGCCGGCGTCCTGCACAACGCGGACGGATCGGCATACGTCGAAATCGGAAAGAACAAGGTGCTCGCGGCCGTCTACGGCCCCAGGGAGTGCCACCCCAGGCATCTGCAGAACCCTGAGAAGGCGATCGTGCAGGTGAAATACAATATGGAGGCGTACTCGGTCTCCGACAGGAAGAGGCCCGGAACGGACAGGAGGAGCATCGAGATCTCCAAGATCACCGCCGAGGCGCTCGAAAAGGTCGTTCTCACCGAGCTCTACCCCCGCGCGTCCATCGACGTATACATCGAGATCCTCCAAGCCAACGCCGGAACCAGGTGCGCCGGTCTC
>LVVU01000016.1 GCA_006954465.1 Candidatus Methanoprimaticola hominis | reverse complement strand
ACGATTTGTACAGCCTGTAAGTCGCCGGATTGACCGTCCATTCGGGATTCTTACCAATTTTCTTGTAAGTCACCTTTCAACCCTATATGTCCAAGAGGCTGACTGGACGGTATCGGTTTCGTATACCTGATTCCACCAACTCGGATGTCACCTAGCTGGTATACTTTTAATAATGATACATCATCTGGCACATTGGGATGCAAATATGTTCGGGTTTCGTCGCCGCAAGTCCGAGGTAAGGACCGATAGCCCCCGCTACGTCTCGTCTCTCCAGAAGGATGTCGACAAATACGTTGGCATGAAGCGCCAGGATGTGGAGAGCGATTACCGTGCGAAGAAGTCGGTCCATACCATCGTGACGATCGGCTATCTCGAGTATATCGAGGATGTTCTGACGCTCACTGACAAGGGACGCATGCTGATGCAGAACGTCTCTTGTGATGAGAGTCCGGAGCATTGATTTCGACTATCGTCGAGGGGCCTGGTCCGTTCTTCGCTGTGATGCCGTAGCCGGGGCCAGGTCAAGAGTTCAGAAAAGCTACCGACGATTGAATACGTGGTTTCTTGGTAATCGCCGGACCCTGTCGACATGTGGTCTGCGACAGGGTCCGACTTCTGTTTTCAATCCAATCTGGCCTTGAGATAGGGCGTCCTGTCGGTTCCGGGCGGGATCGTGGCATCGAACACGGTCTTCCAGGTGAAGTTCCCGTGGGAGCTGGGATCGAGCGAGGATCCGGCGGCGTAGGGGATCTTGACGATGTGGTCGGCCTGCATCCTGGTGGCCACCGCCCACTCGACCTCCCTGTCGTCGAAGATGTCGATGTCCTCATCGACCACGATGACCTGCTTCATGGAGGTGTGTCCGGACAGGGCTGCCATGCCGGCGTTCACCCCGTCGCCCATCTTGTTGGATCTGATGGATACGACGCCGTTCAACCAGCAGCATCCTCCCTCGGTGAGCCTGACGTTGCGGACGCCGGGAACGGCCGATCTGACGGACTTGAGGATCATGGGCTCCCTGGGAAGCCCCATGAGGAGATAGTGCTCCCATCCTCCGGGAAGCAGGACGTGCATGATCGGGTCCTTGCAGCTCCAGATCCTGTCGATCTTGATGATGGGCTGCTTCCTGACGAAGTCGTAGGTCCCCGTGATGTCCACGAAGGGGCCTTCCTCGGTCTCATCGAAGGTTATCCTTCCTTCGAGCACGTAGTCGCAGTCCGCGGGGACGGCGAGACCGTTGTCGCAGCGTCCGAGACGCAGAGGGGTGCCGTGTCCGGCCTGATGCATGGCGGAAGCCACCTCCAGCTCGTCCGCTCCGAAGTCCATGGACGTCGCAGCTGCGAGAAGGACCTCGGCCTGGGCGCCGATGCAGATTGCGATCCTGAGCTCGTCGCCCTTCTCCTTGGCCATCTTCCTGATGGTGAACAGATGGCGGGGGACCAGCCTGACCGCGATGGTGTCCGGACCCATGATCATCATGCGGTGGAACGAGACGTTCTTCATCCCCTCGTACTCGGTGACGATGATCCCGGAGGAGATGTAGCGCCCTCCGTCCTCGGGGAAGTATCTGGGGATGGGGAGCTTCGTGAGGTCGAGCTCGTGCTCGATCTGCCTGAACTCCGGGTCGTCGACCATCCGGCAGAGGGCCGGATGGTTCACTGCATCGAGGATGTGGGTGACGATCCTGTCGCGACCGATGTTCAGCGCGGCGGCCATCTTCTCCCTGGTGGAGAACCTGTTGCCCAGGGCCCTCCCTCCATCCAGGTCCTCGAACAGTATCGAGGCGCCCTGATCCTCCATGAGGATGCGGGTGGCGGAGCAATCGTCCCTGGCGACGCGTTCCGTGATGCGTTTCGCGTCCGAGGGGACAGAATCCTTGACTGTCATGGGCGGTCAATCGCCCCAGGCTTATAGGATATTTGCGCCGGTCATCGGAACATCTGGACGATGAGGTTGGCGAACATGCCGACGACGAGCGCGAAACCCGCGGTCATGGCCGAGACGCATATCGTCTCCTTCCAGCCGATCTCCCTCCACATCGTCGCCATCGTGGCGATGCAGGGCACGTATATCGCCATCACGGCGCCGAACACGACGAACTGTCCCGGGGTCATGAACTCCGCCAGCGGGACACCGGCGGCCAGGATCTGCAGCATCCCCAGGGGATGCCCACGATGAACGATATCACGCAGACCGCCGGCAGTCCGAGGAGCCCGACCGTTATTGGGGACAGCGGGTCGACTATCGGGTCCAGGAGGTTGTATGTGATCAGGATCTCGATGACGATCGAACCGACGATGAGCAGGGGCAGCGCGATGTAGATGAAGTCCTTGATGCGGCTCCAGGTCTTGGACAGGATGTTGCGTATGCCCGGGGCCTGAAGGGGAGGCAGTTCCATCGCCAGATTGCTCGGCTCGTATTTCAGGAACCTGTTCAGGAGTATCCCGGTGAGGACTCCCAGGCAGGCGAGCACGACGAGGATGCAGAGGGCAGCGAGGAGGCCGGAGAACTTCCCGGTGGCTCCGAAGATGATGGCCATCTGCGCCGAGCACGGCACAGCGGGGACGATCATCGCAGAGAGGATTATCTTCTCGCGTCTGGAGTTGATGGTGCGGATGGCCATGATCGCAGGCACGTTGCATCCGATCCCCACGATCATGGGGATGAAGGCCCCGCCGTGGAGTCCGAATCTGTGCATCATGTTGTCCAGGAGGACCACCGCACGGGTCAGATAACCCGAATCCTCCAGCACCCCCAGCAGGAGATAGAACACGAGGATGTACGGGATGACCAGGGTCAGGATCGCTCTGAAGCTCCCGTCTATCCCTGTGAAGACGGCCTCTCCGAACCTTCCTCCGATGCTTGCGCCGAATGATATGAGGGCATCTCCTACGATCGCGTCGTATGCCGACGAGACGATCGAGTCCAGGAATGCGCCCCCATATACGACCACGGCGAGGATCGCCACGCAGACGGCCGCCAGTATCGGTATGCCTGTGCGAGGTGCGATGAGGATGTCGGATATCCTCTCCGACCAGGTCGGAAGCACCTCGACCCTCTTGATGCATTCCGATTCGATGGAACCTGCCAGGGCGTAGCGTGCGGAAGCCGTAGACATGGCTATGGAGTGCCCCTCCTCCTTCGAATAGAGGGCGGATATGGCATCCGCCGATGCGGAGAGACCGGGTCCGGCTATCTTCTCGAACTCCTCCGAACCCTCCAGCAGCTTCACCGCATGGGTCACGTTTGGCTGGCTGCTGTAAAGGACTGCCGCCGCCTGGGTGATATTGCCGCACCGAGCCACCTGGTAGAATACCCGATAATGCTCCATGGAAACTGCCATATCTCATCCTCCATAAATTAAGCTGATGTCCAATATATCAAATATCTATTTTACATATCGTTCTTTGGGAATTATACTATAGCCGTTTTTAGGTGTCAATGACCCAAACCCAAGGAGGACAAAGAAAATGGAAAAGAAATATACCATCTGCATCGGCCGTCAATACGGCAGCGGCGGCCGGGAAGTCGGCGAGCTGG
>LVVU01000015.1:979-3171 GCA_006954465.1 Candidatus Methanoprimaticola hominis | reverse complement strand
ATCCCACGCCGGGACGGGGGCCTCCGCATTCGACGCAGAGGACACCTCCCGCACCCTCGCGGACCAGATCCGTCAGCTCGGGGTCGGGGTTGTCCCTCATGACCTCGAGCACGGTGGGGATCTTCCCGCCCGTCAATGCACGGGTGGAATCCGCCTTGGGGTCACAGCCGATCTGCATGACGCGCAGCCCTGATTCGGCCAAGGCCGCCGAGACGTTCCCGACCGTTGTGGATTTCCCTATCCCGCCTTTGCCGTAGACTGCTATCCTGCGCATGCCAGGCCAACAGTAGGACGCTATTAATATTTTTAGAAGCGATAGTAACACGCATCGGAACGGGACCCGATGCTGCCACCACCCGATGCAAGCCATCGTATGGTGTCGATTCTCACCGGTGATCGAAAGGCTGAAGGTACCGGCGACTCCGGACGTCCCTGGCACCTCGCTCCCGATTCCTCTTTAGCGATGATATCTAATATCGGGGCCGAAGCCCCAGTTTTCACTCCGAAGGATCCCCCTTGACGAAGGTCACGGTCAACGACCCAGACATGTCTCCGTAGTAGGCCGTCCACGTCAAATCGTACTCCGTCTGTGTGCCGTATTCCTCCATCGTCCCTCCGCCGGTCGCTGTCCCATCGGGATTGCTCCATGAACCGGCGCACTTGATGGTTCCGGGTTCGGGTACGAAGACCTTCATGGTCTTGTCGTCGTAGAACACGATCGTATCCCCGTCGAAGTACTCCTTCTCCCCGATGTAACACTTCAACCCCTCCTGGACGCTCAGGGATAGCGTGACCTTGTAGGCATCCGTGCCGATCTTCTTCTCATCGTCATCGTACATGACGGTGAACGAAACCGCCGCAACGATGATGACTGCTACGACGATCGATACCAAGGCTATGGATTTCCGATCCATGTATCAAATATCGACGTATCGTACAAAAAGGAGATAGAGAAGAGGAGGAGACACGTTCGAATTCCGTATGTTCAACGTGCCCTGAACGGCAGAACCATCGGATACGGATGTTCGGATATCATCGAGGCTCTTGGAGACGGAAACAAATACGGCATCGCCGATTTCCAATCATGACGACCGTCGAATTCACCCTGCCGTCCTCGAGAGGGGATGCCGACCTCCACTGTGTCGGATGGACGGTGGAGGGCCCCAGAGCCACGCTCCAGATCTCCCACGGGATGATCGAACACATCACGAGATACGCGGACTTCGCCGGATTCCTGAACGAGTACGGCATCTCCGTGTTCGGACACGACCATCTGGGTCACGGCGACACCACTCCCGACGACCTCGGCACCATCGCGGAATCGAATGGAGACGAGAACCTGGTCGAGGACCTGTATCTGGTCACCAGGGAGATCGACAGGAGATGCCCTGGGATTCCCCACTTCATACTCGGGCACAGCATGGGATCGTTCGTGGTCAGAAGATACCTGACCCGCTACGGCGACATGGTTGACGGCGCAGTGATCGTCGGAACAGGGAATCAATCGGCGATCGCCGTTTCCTTCGGGAAGCTCGTCTCCACCCTGCTGGTGAAGATGAAAGGACCACGCTACATCAGCCCCTTCCTCAACAGGACCGTCCTCGAAGGGAACGACAGGAAGTTCAAGGAGCCGGACCTCCCCAACCGCTGGATCTCCCGGGATCCGGAGGTCGTCAAAGCCTACAACTCGGATCCGTATTGCTCGTTCAAATTCACGGCATCCGGGTACCGCGACCTGTTCACCCTGATCCAGAAGGTCGTCAGGAGGCAGGATATAGGGAAGATACCCAAGGGCCTGCCGATCCTGCTCGTCTCCGGTGCGGACGATCCCGTCGGAGAGATGGGGAAAGGAGTGAGAAGGGCCGGGGAGGGCCTCGAGAAGGCCGGCCTCCATCCCGAGATGAAGCTCTACGAGGGAGGGAGGCACGAAATCCTCAACGAGACCAACAGGCAGGAGGTCTACGCGGACATCCTGTCCTGGCTGGATTCCCATATCTCACAGTGACTTGCGCCACATGGCGGCGAAGCAGTGGCACGGGGCTCCGCAGTACGGGCAGTGATGCCCCTCCGAGGACCCCACCCACTGGTTCCAATAGCCCTCGATGACGAGGCCGGTGCGTTCCATGCCGGTCTCCCTCAGGGCCTTCCTGATCGGCTCCGCCCCGTCGCGGTGGACCCAGGCCATCGATACG
>LVVU01000015.1:0-962 GCA_006954465.1 Candidatus Methanoprimaticola hominis | reverse complement strand
TCCAGGCAGGCCTCGCAGAGCATCCTGCCGATCCCTCTCCCTCCGACCTCGGAGGAGATCGCGACGGAATCGATGAGCCCGACCATGCTGCCTGAACGGACCCAGTCCCTCTCGGGTGTGTCCGGGAGAGCTAGCTCCTCCGTCTCGGCATCCGGGGGGAACTCCCTGCAGATTGCGAAGCCGCACGGAACCCCGTCGGCAACGGATACGAGACAGCACTGCCCCGGATCCTCCATAGCCTCGATGAAATCCTCGTCGGAGATGTAGTCCACCCCCAGCTGACTCATGCCGATGGGCACGAGGTACGGGATATCCTCCTTCACGATGTCCCTGATGATCGCTGATCCAGCGCCTTCCTGCATAGCTCTTCCCTCTCCTCTTCCGTCAGATCGCGGTACCTCCCCGACGGGAGGTCCCCGAGACGGATGTTCATGATCCTGACCCTTCTCAGCTTTTCCACCGTGTACCCGAGCTTCCCGCACATCCTGCGGATCTGCCTGTTCAACCCTTGGCGGAGGACTATCCTGAACTCGCGGTCCGAGAGCCTCTCGACCTCGCACCTCTTCGTCATGCGACCGAGGATCTCCACGCCCTCGGACATCCTCCTGATGAAGGCGTCGGTGATGTTGTGGTCCACCGTGACGATGTACTCCTTCTCGTGCTCGCCGCGAGACCTCATGACCGCATTGGCGAGCTCTCCATTGTTCGTCAGGAGGAGCAGCCCCTCGGAATCCTTGTCGAGACGTCCGATCGAATAGATCCTCTCGGGATATCCGATGAAATCGATGACGTTGTCCGGGTCGTCCGGACTCGATGTGCACGTTATGCCGCGGGGCTTGTTGAATGCGATGACCACGTCCTTCTTCTTCGGCGAGATGACCTTCCCGTCCACGCGGACCTCGTCGCCCTCGGCCACCTTGTCGCCGAGGACGGCCGTGCGACCGTTGATCGAGACCCTTCCC
>LVVU01000014.1 GCA_006954465.1 Candidatus Methanoprimaticola hominis | reverse complement strand
CGAACTGCCCGACGGTCATCCCTGTGGATTCCCCGCCCGCTTCGGCGTAGGCCTCGCGGACGAGATCCCCCATGCGGACGAAGGGCAGGCCCATGCCGCGGGCGACGGTCAGGAGCTCCTCCTTGCCGGCGCCCGGCATGCCCGCTACCAGTATAATCCTCATCGGATCACAGCAGGTTGTCCGAGATGTTGGTCAGGAGCCTGTCGCAGTAGCAGCACCTGAGCTGAGGGGGGTGCCTTCCTATGACGGTGAACTCCGGCGCGACCGGCTCGCCTCTGTTGGTGATGCAGTTGGGGTTGCTGCATCTGGCGAGGCCGACCACATGGTCCTCGAGGCAGACCTGGAACCTCCGCGACGTAGTAGTCGCGGATGATGGAGATCGTGGCGTCGGGGGCGATCAGGGCGATCTTGTCGACCATCTTCGAGTCCAGCTCCCTGTCCTCGATCTTGATGATGTCCTTCCACTTCTCCTCCTTGTTGGACACGACATGCATGCCGATGCTGATGGACGAATCGATGTTGGTGTCGTTGACCTTCAGGATCTTCATGACGTTCAGCGCTTGTCCGCAGGCGATGTGGTCGATAACGGTCCCGTTCCTGATGGGCGGGAGCTTGACTTCCTTGATGGGGGTCTCGTTCATTCTATCTCGCCTCCGAGGATGGAGCAGAGGAGGGCCATCCTGACGGGCACTCCGTTGAACGCCTGCCTGAAGTATCTCGCGTGGGCGGTCCCGTCGACCTCCGGCGCGATCTCCCCCACCCTGGGCAGGGGGTGCATGACGATCATGTCGCTCTTGGCCTCCCTGAGGATGGCGTTGTCGATCCTGTATGTTCCGGCGACCTTGTTGTACTCCGCGGGATCGGGGAACCTCTCCCTCTGGATTCTGGTGACGTACAGCACGTCGGCCTGGGAGATCGCATCCTCCAGCCTGTCGGTCTTGACCGGGTTGCAGCCCTTCTCCTTGAGATGGCTGATGGTGTCCTCCGGCATCTGGAGGGAGTCGGGAGCGACGAGTGTGAGCTTGGCTCCGAACATCGTGAGGGCGTCCGCCAGGGAGTGGACGGTCCTTCCGTACTTGAGGTCGCCCACGAGGACGATGTTGAGCCCCTCGAGGGAACCCTTGACCTCCCTCATGGTGAAGAGGTCCAGCAGGGTCTGCGTGGGGTGGGATCCGGCTCCGTCGCCGGCGTTGATGACAGGGTTCTCCGAGAACTTGGCGGCCAGCCTAGCCGCTCCCTCGTAGGGGTGGCGGAGGACGATGAGGTCGCAGTAGGCGTCGACCATCTTGATGGTGTCCGCCAGGGTCTCGCCTTTGGAGATGGAGGTCATGGACATCTCCGAGACGTCGATGACATCGCAGCCGAGCCTGAGCGCGGCGCTCTCGAAGGAGAGCTTGGTGCGTGTCGAGGGCTCGAAGAAGAGGTTGCCGAGGATCTTGCCGTCCAGCGCGCGTTTGGTCTTCTCTCCGAGCGCGTACGGCACCATCTTCTCCGACAGGTCCAGGATCTCCTCGATCTGGGCCTTGGTCAGGTCCCTGATTGATACAACGTCCTTGTCGTATAGGTCCATGGTTCCAGCGTAGGGGTTCGCGCTATTTATTTCGAGTCCCGTCGTGCGGGTGCGCGCTTATAAACGAGGCTTCCGGGAGGTCATCCGCCTGTGAATGTGGAGATTATGGTGATCGTCCAGGACACCCCTGTGAGGAACAGCCCCATGGCCCATCCGTTGGTCGCATAGTGGTATTTCATATTGTATCCGACGAAGAACAGGATCACGGAGGAAAGGGCCGAAGCGATGCCGAGGGCCAACATCGTGTCATGGATCAGGAGGATGGGAAGGGCGACGGGTATGACGGTGAGGAGGGTGATGATGAAGCATCCGAGGGAGCTGAGGGCCATCGATCTGCGGTCCTCGGACATCCCTTCGGCATCCTCGGTTCTGCAGTCGAGGATCCTCTCGCATATCATGCGCTCGTCCTCCGGCAATAGGGCGTCGAGCGCGGTTCCGCCGAAGGCGTTCAGCAGATACTCCACCGCCTCCTCGCGATCCCCGCTTACGCGGGCCGCATCGATCACCTCGGCATGATGCCTCTCGCTGAACGAGCCGATCAGATAGAAGATGACCGCGTCTATGGCTCCCCATGTGGCGTTCATGCCGACGATCATGAGGACGAGATGGAAGGCGGAGCCGTAGTCCAGGACGCCGATCCTCGCCGCGGTGACGAAGATGAGCTCCATTATGAAGCCGTACATCAGCTCCTGGAGGGCCAGGGCCGGTCCCGTCATGGTCACGAGGCCGCGTACGGCGTTCATCGGCATGTCCGCCGCGATGGCAGTCTCATTTTTACGCTTATCCTTCACAGTTTCGCGCGGTTCCGGGATATGCGAAGGTTGATATCCGTCGCAACCGTCGCCCGAGGCATGTTGGATGTCGTTGCCAGATCCCAGAGGGGAAGGGTCTGCGAATACGCTAGGGAGAAGGACGGGCCCAGGCTGAGGACGCCCGCGGTCCTGAGGACCGGCGGCGATGCCCCCGCCCGCATCGAGGTGC
>LVVU01000013.1:400-4208 GCA_006954465.1 Candidatus Methanoprimaticola hominis | reverse complement strand
GGTTGACGGCGTCGACCCACTTGTCGACCTCTTCAGGAGCCATCATCATTCCGAAAACGAGATTCTCGGTGTTGACGAGGTTACCGGTCAGAGTGAAGGGACCGGTGTTTCCGGCGACGACGCAGTAGTTCTCGCCGTGGGACTTGGCCATGATTCCCATAGCCTCGATGGCGACGGCGACCCTGCCGGACTTGAGGAAGTCCTCGACGGGCATCATGTCAGCGGGGTCCTGGTACTCTCCCATCATGGGGTCGAAGTGGAAGGGGTGCTCCTTGATCATAGGGGCGGCGTCCTTCTTGTCGACCTGGACGCGAGCGCCCAGAGTCTCGGACTCGGCGGTCAGGCAGAAAGGTGCCCTGACGCACTCGAAGCCCTGGACATCGGCCTGGGCGCATCCGAGTTTAGCCATGAGGTTGGCGTCCTTGTGGGCCTCGGGCCATGCGGCACCGACGGTGTCCATCTGTCCGAGGGTGGCGGACTGGGTGAAGATGGCGACAGGGGGCCTGTCCAGGGACTCATGTTTCATTGCTGCGAGTACTCTCTCTCTAGGAGTCATTGTCATGATAGGTTCTCCTGATGAGCGATATCCCGTTACTGTTCTTAAAGGAAACGGCGCAAGGCTGTAACCAATATCCGATAGATATCCAACACCGAAGAAGCCAGTGTACAGAATCGGTATACTGGATGTATAATCCAATATTTTATCATCAGACCTTGACATCGGAGAGGCTGCGGAGGGTTCCGAGGTCCATCAGACCCATATCGGTCACCCCGTAGATCCTGGCATCCGCGTAATCGCTGGCCTTCAGTGCGGGCGCCATCACGCAGTCGTCATCCATCACGAGATCGTTACCCGAGGAGAACGGACTGAAAGGCGGGATGACGATCACACCCTCCTTCTCGGCATGGACGAAGCATTGGATCTTCATCCCCCCGCCCACGGCGCCGGGGATCCTGACGGACGGATGCTCATGCCCTATGATGACGGGCCTCACCCCGGAATCCTCGTGGCCGTGCTCCAGGCGATAACCCATGATGTCGATATGACTGACAGCCATGATCCCCATGTCGGAGACGATGTTCTGGATGTAGTTGTCGTGGTTCCCGCGGACCACGACGACCTGGGCATCCTCGGAGATCAGATCGATTATCCCGCGGACCTGGTTGCTCTCCTCCCTACCCGCGCGTCTGAAATCGTGCTTCACATCCCCGAGGAGCACCACGCGCTCCGGCTCGTACCTCGACATGATGTCGTTTATGGCATCGCGGATGGAGCCGGTGTTGATCCTCGGAAGGTAGAGCCCGTCCTGTTCCAAGGCGTGCTCGTAGCCGAGATGCAGATCGCCTATGACGACTGTCGGGCCTTCGTCCAGGATGAGGCACTTGTCGTTGGTTATGTGCACTCCGGGACATATCTCCAGTGTTCTCATGGACTGCCGGCTCGATTGGCGAGGAAGTAGAAAAACGGTCGCCGTCCCCCTCCATGGGGAACGGGTCATCCCATCAGTTTGCGCCGGACCTCTTGGCAGGTGCGGCCGCGGGGCGGTCGATAGGCTGACCGCAGTTGGGACACATCGAAAACGGATACAACACAGGGATTTCCTTTCCGCAGTATGCGCAGCTCATGCGACTCCGAGGAGGCCCTCCACCGCCTTAAAGGGGACTGCCCCTACCAGGCCGCGTGGTAGGAACAGGCAGCGGTTGTTGGATGGATACCCTTATCGGATCTGGCTCTCCGGCGTTCCATATCGTGTGACCGAATCCGATCACAGCGGATCGCGAACTTCCCCATCCACCGGCTTTATAGGCGTGTGCGCATGTCCCCGCCGTGATCCGCAACACGTTCGTCCTCCTGCCCTCCGTGGGCCCGAAGAAGGAGAAGGCCATCTGGGAATCCGGAGTCAGGACATGGGACGATTTCGTCTCGTCCGAGAGGGTATCCACCATGAAGCCGGCGGCCAAGGAGAACGCGGACGTCGTTCTGACCCAGGCCATGGAGCTCATGGACGAAGGGGAATGCGGAGCATTGGCGGACATGACCCCCAAAGGGGAGCATTGGAGGCTCTTCGGGGACTTCAAAGGCAACGCCAAGTACCTCGATATCGAGACGGACGGACTCAGCAGGGACTCCCTGGTGACCGTCGTCACGGTCCATTCGAAGAAGGAGACGGTCACCCTCACCCACGGAATCGACCTGGCGATGCTCTCGATGGTACGGACCTTCTCGTCACTTTCAACGGGAGCTGCTTCGACGTCCCCGTTCTGAGGAACAGCTTCCCCACGGTGGATCTCGACATGCCGCAGTTCGATCTGCGCTTCGCCTCCCGCAAGGTGGGATACAGGGGCGGACTGAAGCCCCTGGAGATCGATCTGGGGATACACAGGGCCGACGAGATAGACGGCATGGACGGCGCGGATGCCGTCCGCCTGTGGAAGATGTGGGAGCGCCACGACGACAGGGACGCGCTGGATATGCTCACGGAGTACAACCGCGCGGATACTGTCAACCTGGAGACGATCGCCGACGTGATCTACGACAGACTCGTGAGGGAGCATGCAGGCTTCGTCTGGTGACCTGCGCCGCCTGGACCGCGACATGAAGACCGCGGCCATGGCGCTGGAGGACGCGAAGAGCGTCAGGGTGGTCACCCATATCGATGCCGACGGGATATCCGCCGGAGCGATAGCCGATTCGACCCTCGACCGCCTCGGAATCGATCATACGGTCGTCTTCGAGAAGAAGATCACCGAGGACGTCATCTCTTCGGTCAACTCCTCGAAGGAGGACATCGTATGGATCTGCGACCTCGGAAGCGGCTACCTGTCCGAATTCGAGAAGGACGGGCTCATCATCACCGACCATCATGTCCCGGACCCAAGATGGAGAGGGAGGCAGACCATCCTCGACAGCTACTGCGGGATGCATCACCTCAATCCCCACAGCTACGGCATCGACGGCTCGTTCGAGGTGTGCGGAGCGGGGATGACGTACCTGCTCTCCAGGGCCGTGGACCCGGCCAACATCGACCTGGCATACCTGGGCGTGGTAGGTGCCGTAGGTGACTTCCAGGACTCCTCCCATCAGAGATTGGTAGGTCTGAACACCGAGATCCTGAAGGACGCGGTAGCCAACGGCGATGTCGTCGCGGAGGAGGACCTCCGCTACTTCGGGAGATACACCAGACCGCTGAACCAGTACTTGCAGTACGCTTCCGATCCCTCCATCCCGGGGGTGAGCGACAGCCCGAAGGGGTGCTTCGAGCTCCTGGATTCCCTGGGGATCCAGGCGAAGAATGGATCGAAGTGGAGGAGCTGGAAGGACCTGACCTCGGAGGAGCACGAGAGGGCGGTGGATGCCATCCTCGACAGGCTCGGTGACGAGGCATCCCATGCGATCGGGGAGATGTACCGCATCACCAGGTACGATTCCGAGACGGGACTCGNNNGGGATGCCAAGGAGTTCGCGACCATCCTCAACTCCTGCGGACGCTACGACGACGCCCCCACGGGACTGAAGGTGTGCCACGGGGACGCCGGCGCACTGAGGGCCGCGGAGGACAACAGGGCTGAGCACCGCAAGCACATCTCCTCGGCGCTGACATACATCAGAGAGAACCACCTGCTCCGCGAGAGGCGCTTCATCCAATGGTTCGATGCCGGTTCCGAGATTAAGGAGACCGTCGTGGGGATCGTGGCCGGGGTGATGCTCTCGTCGGCGGACTGCAGGCGCAACATACCGATTATAGCCTTCGCGGACTCAGACGACGGGACCAAGGTCTCCGCCAGGGCGAACAGGGACCTCGTGGAC
>LVVU01000013.1:0-347 GCA_006954465.1 Candidatus Methanoprimaticola hominis | reverse complement strand
TCGGAGGCGGGCACAGCGTGGCTGCCGGAGCGACGATCCCTCCGGATCAGAAGGAGCGCTTCCTGGACGTCGTCGAGGACCTCGTCTCGTCGCAGATCATCTGAGGACTTTCGGCCCCCCTTATATTGAATATGTAACATTCCGGGCAGATATCGACTCGCGATCGAATGATATCGTGCTTCTGGCTCAGGGAGTTGGATGTATTAGGAAATCCTACAGGATTCTCAGGATTTTTCGCCTTTCCTAACAGCATTTGAGTAGCATTTATATACGAATCCGCGAAATCACCGCCAGAGGTAACATACATGGCAGTTACTATCAACGGATCCGAGTGCGTGGCTTGCGGA
>LVVU01000012.1:2617-3712 GCA_006954465.1 Candidatus Methanoprimaticola hominis | reverse complement strand
ACGAGGCCGTCCTCGTTGAGGTCCAGACCCCATACCTTGAGGTCCTCCAGATCCGCGGAGATGCCGATGTTGATGACCGCCAGGTCCGTGGGGACGACGATCTCCTCGTCGTTCACCGACAGGGTTACCGATTCGACGTGGTCCGTTCCGTTGATGGACACCAGGTTGGCGTTCATGATGGCGCGGACGTTGCTCTCCTTGAGCTGGTTCACGGTGGACTCGTCCGCCCTGAACTCCGCCCTCCTGTGGACGATGGTGGTGTCCGTGACGGAATCCGCGATCAGCGCCATGTCGATGGCGCTGTTGCCGCCTCCGAACATGGTGACCTTCTTGCCGACGAGCTCCTCCTTCACCGGGAGGATGTACGTCACGCCCTTGCCGTAGAGCTCGTCCTCGCCGGGGCAGCCCATCTTCTTGGGCTTGAAGCTGCCCATTCCGATGGCCACGATGACCGATTTGGCGTGGTATTCGCCGGAATCGGTCTTCACTATGAGCTCGTTGTCGCCGTCGAGGATCTCCTGGACCTTCTCGTTCTCACGGATCTCGCATTCGGCGGACTCGGCCTGGGCGTAGAGCTTGTCGGAAAGCTTCCTCGCCTGGATGGTCTCGAATCCGGGGAAGTTGTGGATCCCCTTCTCGGGATAGAGGCTGACCAGCTGGCCTCCGACGCGTCCGGAATCGAGTATGAGGGTCTTCATGAGCTTGGACCGTGCATAGATCCCAGCGGTAAGACCGGCGCACCCAGCACCTATAATGACAACGTCGTAGCACATTAGGGCCTCCGAATTGAGTAGCCCTATAAAAAATGGCAGGTCAAGAAAGTTCGAAGTGAGCTCCCCGTTGTTCTACTTCCTCAGATAATCGGCACGATTTCTACGAAATTCGTAGCAGTCGTATCACCTTTGCTACATAGCCGCCACGATTCGTCCATGGGGTTAACAGAGGTTTCGACCGACGTCATATTAAAAACCGTACAAGCGGTACCCCTCACTGGGCATAACATGACGACGGAGGCAGAGCTCGGCGAGATCTACACTGAGAAGCTGATGAACATCATCCTCGACGTGATAGACGATATCATAATCATCCACGATT
>LVVU01000012.1:0-2592 GCA_006954465.1 Candidatus Methanoprimaticola hominis | reverse complement strand
CTGGATGAACAGGGCGGCGGAGAAGGCGTTCGGAATCTCGTCCGACGAGGTGATCGGAAAGAAGTGCTACTCCCTCTTCGGGAACACGACTCCCTGCAGCGACTGCACCGTCGGCAACACCGGATTCGGTCCTCTCAGTCCCACTGTCCGCAGGACGATCCCCCGTACGGGCAAGAAGTACGACTGCTCGACGATCCCCTTCATGGAGAACGGGCAGATCAAGCTGGTGGTTCAGCACCTCCGTGAGCCCCACGTGGACGGTCGAGTTTAACTACGGGCAGGGGGATGACGGGTCCATGGACATAGACATGATGTGGTTCGTTCCTCTGATCGTCGTCTCGGCGGTCTACCTGGCCATCCTGNNAAGAAGAGTTCCGAGTGAGAACATGATACCGGAGCCCGTTCTGAGAATCCTGAGGCATCCGGATTCGAACAAGGTCCTGTCCGTCGTATCGCCGGACGGCTTCCCGCACTCCATCGTGCTGGGCGCCCTCATGGCGGACGACGAGGACAGGATATACGTCGGAGAGGCCTTCATGTACCGCACCGCGAAGTACCTGGGGGAGTCCCCCAATGCCGAGTTCCTTGTGTGGAAGGGGAAGGACGGTTACTCCATAAGGGCCGTGGCCGAGAAGAGGGTCACGGAAGGTCCCGAGTTCGACAGGATGAGCGAGCTGCTCGATAGGAAGGGGATGCACACGGTCGCCGTGTGGACCTTCAGATCCGTCGAGGTCTGGGACGAGAGCGCCTCCAAAACGTCCGGCGACAGGGTCGTGCGATGGACATACCGCGCACGAGACGGGTCACACGCATCGTTCTGATGGCGTCGGCCGTTCTCGCCCTGGTCGGACTTACAATCTACCTTCAGGGGAGCACGCTCCCCGGGGTTCTGCTTCTCATAATCGGCATGGCTGTCGCGATGATATGCTCCACGATGCTGAAGTTCATGAGCTGGTATGATTACCCCTGGCTTCTGAACGGCAAGGGCAAGCGCGAGCGATCGCGGTTGAACGAAGTAAAAAATCGAAGATGTTTCGCCTGGGCCCCAGAACGGGGCCCGAATGGCTCAGTACCTGCTCCTGTCGGCGGGCTGGTGCTTTCTGAAGCAGTCCCTGCAGTAGACGGGCCTTCCCTGGGTGGGCTTGAACGGGACCTCGCACTCCTTTCCGCAGTCAGAGCAGACTGCTTTGAAGAATTCCCTGGGCCTGTCGTTGTCCCTGTCCCTGTAACCTCCGTATGCCATTTCCATATCTCCTTGGTTAACAAGGTATCCCAATAATTCTCGCACCCTTTCGGGGGCTGAGGTTACGTGAACGCCTTAACCGTCCCTAATCGTTACGTTGTATATAATTCATCAGTCCCTTACCGATTTCCTGTCCGAATAATCGGATCAGACGGTTCTGAATCCGTCTCCATCCATCCCTGTATGATGCCGAGCGGTCGTGCAGGTCAGACGTCTGGCACCGGATTCACCATCATCTCTATCGAACTCTGGTAGAAGCCGTACCTTCAGCGGCATCTGTTGTTCGGTCGAGGTCCTGAAGATACAATAGGAATCGTACGGACGTCTTCGAAAGGTTCATATGATAAGTTGTGAATGCACAATCAATATAGATTCATTATATTGAATACACATAACGAACCACTACCAGACCGGGGCAAGGAGGCAGATGCATGTGGAAGAGGGGCAACGACGAGAGGCCGATCATGATCGGTATAGACTTCTTCGACAGGATACGCGAGGAAGGCGGATACTATGTCGATAAGACAGCGCTCATCGACAGATTGCTCGAGAGGAAGGGCGTCTATCTCTTCACGCGTCCCAGAAGATTCGGCAAGACCCTGAACCTCACCATGATTGATGCCTACTTCAACGTGAGGTACAGGGGGAACACATGGTTCGACGGTCTCCGTATATCCGAGCTCAGGCCCGATGATCCGATGAAGAACTCGTTCATCGTGATAACTCTGAGCATGAAGGATCTGAAGACGAACAGCTATGAAGACTATCTATGGAAACTCGGAAGGAAGATAGGTGACATCTATGATTCGTTCCTGGAGCTGGAGTGTTCCGAGAAGGTAAGCAGCGGACAGAGGACATCATACCGCGACATATCCATGATATCCGCGGATGAGAAGACGCTTCAACTCTCTCTGTTAGATCTGACAAGGATGCTCGAAGCCGAGTATGGAAGGAAGGTCATCCTGCTCATCGATGAATACGATAACGCCGTCAATGAGGCCGGAACGGAGGAGTTGAGGGGGAAGATCCTCGATTTCATGTCCGAGTTCCTATCTCCTGCTATGAAATCCAATACCTCGTTGGCTTTCGCCGTCGTCACCGGTGTGATGCAGATAGCCAAAGCCAGCATATTCTCGGGTCTGAACAACCTCTATGTGAACAGCGTATTCGATAGAGGATTCGATGAGTACTGGGGATTCACGGAGAACGAGGTTCGCAAGCTATGTGCCGACTTCGGAGACGAATCGAAGTTCGACAAGCTAGGTGACATGCGAGTTGGTACCGTTGGTGCATACGTATTCTGAATCCGTATTACTCTCTAACTTCGTGTAATAAAGACTCTGTAAGAA
>LVVU01000011.1 GCA_006954465.1 Candidatus Methanoprimaticola hominis | reverse complement strand
AAACCATCAATATCATCCCCTCTGAATGGAGGGGGGATTGGAACTACACGATCATGCCGAGGGAATAATCTTGAATTTTATTTTTCTACAGACCCTTAGAGGTGCGGCGAACTACATGACCAGCAAGGGGATGAAAACGCAGCCTCCGACCGTCGACCAGTACATCGGATTCCTGGAGGAGGCACTGCTGTTCTCCAGGGCCAAGAGGCTGGACTCCAAGGCGAAGGAGTACCTCAGGACTACGGACAAGTTCTACGTCGCCGATCTGGGGATACGCCACTGCAGGGTCCCGTTCCATCCTGACGACCTCGACGGCATCATGGAGAACGTGGTGTACAACGAGCTCGTCTACCGCTTCGGGGATGTGGCGGTGTGCAGCATCGGCCAGTACGAAGTGGACTTCGTGGCCGACCCGATGGGCACCCCCTCGTACTACCAAGTGTCCATGAGCATCACCAATCCCGCCACCAGGGAGAGGGAGCTCCGTCCGCTGAAGGCCATCGACGACAACTATCCAAAGATCGTCATCACCTACGACAGGTTCCCCATGACGGACATCGACGGTATCCGCATCGTCAGCCTATCGGATTGGCTCACCGAGAACGAACTTGACTTCCGCACGTCGAATTGAGTTCGACAGCATCCGCTGAAGTATCGACCGACTCCGGAAAGAATCGATGGTCAGGATTCGGGATATCCCATCAAGAGCCGTGGGTCGATCTGAACGACCTACCAGCCTCAGACCGTATAAAAGTTGCTTCTGGATTTCATATCCATGGCTGTCAAGCAGATGCTTCAGAACCATCTGAAGAAGCGCAAGGAGGATCTGTCCTCCAGGAAGAGGAAGAACAAGGATGCGATTCCCGGAAGGAATCTTTCCGCTCATCATGCGATGTACATCCTCAGAGGTCAGAAGTGCGACGTGTTCGAGAACAGGATCCTCCCGAGAGAGAAGACCAAAGCCATCAACGATGCCTACAAGCTGTTCGGATACGAATGTCCGAGGGCCATAGACAGGGTCCGGAGCACCCATGATGTGGTAAGAAGAATCCTCGGGAATTAGAGTTAAATGGTGGACGCCGTTCGGGACCGTATGCCCCATGTTAAGCCGGTCAAGGCCGGCTGGTGGAACGCCTTCCGTCCGTGGACCCTCCATGGAGCAGTGGTCCCGGTGCTCATCGGAGGAGCGGTCGCCTGCTACGACACCGATTTCGATGCCCTGTCCTGGGCGATCCTGATCCTCATCGTAGTCGGAGGATGCCTTCTGCAGTCCGCCGCCAACCTGCTCAACACCTACGGGGACTACAAGAAGGGGACGGATACCGTCGAGAACGAGGCCCGTTCCCCGGAGCTCGTGACGGGCGTTCTGAAGCCCGGAGACGTCAAGCGTGCAGGGATACTGTGCCTCCTGGCGGTCTGCGCCCTCGGTCTGGTGTTCATCTGGTACTGCGGCTGGGGGATCATGGTCTACGGGATCCTGGGCCTCGCCGCCGCCGGGACCTACACGACCGGGGTCGCGTTCAAGTACCACGGCATGGGGCAGTTCGTGGTGTTCCTCGCGATGGGCCTGCTGATGCCCATGGGGACGTACTACGTGCTGACCGGGGAATCCTCATGGGACGTCCTCCTGCTCAGTCTTCCCAACGCCTTTCTGATCACCGCCGTTCTCTGCGGGAACGAGACCCGCGACTATCAGGAGGACAAGGATGCGGGCGTCCGCACCCTGTGCAGCTATTTCACGCGCGATGGCGCCCTCAGACTGTATCTGATGGAGAACATCGCCGCATTCCCGATCCTGGCTCTGCTGATCGTCTTCGGAGCGGCCCCATGGCCCTGCGTCATCGGGTTCCTCGCCCTCTACGATCTCAGGGTCCTCTACACAAACGCGAAGGAGTCCGCATCGGACCCCCATGCAAACTTCATGCTCGTGCCCCTGGCGTTCAGAATGAACTGGCATCTGGGCCTCCTCCTGGTGGCCGGATACGTCCTGGGGAATTTCGTTATCCCGGTGATATGATATGACAGAAGAGGAGCTCAAGAAAGGCAATCAGTTCGAAGGCAAGGAGACGTACGTCAAGGATGTCTTCACCGAGATCGCCGACTACTACGACGAGATGAACGAGATCATGTCCATGCACATGGTCCAGGGCTGGCACAAGTTCATGATGAAGAAGGCCGGTGACATCTCAGGCAAGAGGTGCCTCGACGTCGGGACCGGCACGGGGGAGATCGCATTCCACGTTGCCAGGAAGGCGGGACCCGAGGGGAAGGTCGTCGGAGTCGACATCACCCCCAGGATGCTGGAGCTCGCCGCCAGGAAGGAGTCCCAGCTGGGCCTGCCTTCGAAGATCGACTGGGTCGTCGGGGACGCGCTGGCATTGAACATCCCTGACGGATCCTACGACCTCGTGACATCCGGATACATGCTCCGCAACGTCACCGACATCCAGAAGGCCGTCTCCGAGATGCACAGGGTGCTGGCTCCTGGCGGCAAGGTCGTCGTCGCCGAGCTCTCCAAGCCCGACAACGGGTTCATCCGCTTCTTCTACGACATCTACATGAAGCGCATCAAGAAGAAGGGCCGCAAGTACGACAAGGGCAAGGTCATCGACGGGAAGCAGCCCGCCTACGACTGGCTCACATCCTCGATCGAGGGATTCCCCTACGGCGAGGACATGGTCAAGATCTTCAGGAAGGCCGGATTCGAGGATGCCAGGTTCTACGTCAAGAGCTTCGGAGCCGTCAACATCTACGTGGCGACGAGATGAAGGAATACGGCCTGTACCTCTTCGATTTCGACAACACCCTCTACGACACGAAGGCCGGCATCGAGGCGATACTGCGCGCCGCCCTGCCGACCCTCGGCATAGAGTACGATCCGTCGGACTTCAACGACTATCTCGGCATGTCCATGGACGAGGTGTTCGACCTCTTCGCCTTCCGCGTCATCGTCGATACCGAGCTGGACTGCTACGCGGCGCTCGGCGTCATCCACGAGCAGTTCAATTCGATGCCCGGCCGCTTCAAGGACTATAT
>LVVU01000010.1 GCA_006954465.1 Candidatus Methanoprimaticola hominis | reverse complement strand
AGGGGTGCCGGATCCGGCGGGTCGGAAGGGCCAAGGCCGATCGCTTTCCTGCATCGCGTTCCGATAGCCACGCGCCCGGAATAATTACCGAACCCTCTAATACTTCGCTTTTCTGTACGGATATGTGCCTGGCACAGAGTCCAGGGCACTCGCAGGGACGGATCCAACCGCATCGAGGAGCCGTGAAACGGCACCTAAACGGCTTTTTATATGAGATGTTAGTACGGTCCATTATAACCCCAGGGGGAACATATTATGGAAGAGGAAGTTTTATGCAACGTCGAACTCGTTAAGGACAACAACGATTTCGTCATCAAGATCCAGAGCGATCTCGGCGGCGTCAGGGAATACAGATCATCCAGCTTCGAGGAGGTCCTCGAGCAGCTCATGCAGGACCTTCAGGAAGAGTTCGAATCCCTTTGACGAGGCGATACAATGGCAGCAGACAAAGTCAAACAGGTCACGGACGTTCTCGACATGCTCGCCGAGGACACTTCCATCCCCAGGAACATCAGAAAGGGAGCAACCGACGCGAAAGCCCGTCTCCTCGACAACAAGGAGGCCATGGATGTCCGCGCCACCGGTGCGATCGTCATCCTCGACGACCTCGCCAACGACCCCAACATCCCCCTGCACGGCAGGACCATCATCTGGAATGTCATCAGCCAGCTCGAGGTCCTGAGCCAGCAGAAGTGATTTCTTCCAACCTTTAAAAGGCCGGGCGGCGCTCAGCAGCGCTGTCCGGCCACGATATCCAAGAAGTTCTGGAATATCTCGGAGCCGTGCTCCGTGTTCTCCACCTCAGGGTGGAACTGGACGGCGTAGATCGGCCTGTCCTTGCACCTGACCGCCTCATGCGGACAGCTGGATGACGATGCGGTGACCTCGAAGCCTTCGGGGACGACCTTGACCTCGTCGTTGTGGGATGCCCATACCTCGAACGTATCGGGGAGGCCCTTGAAGAGGTCGTCATGCGATTTGACCTCAAGCTGCACCCCGCCGAACTCGGGGACCGTTCCTGGTCCGAGCTGCCCGCCGAAGTGCTCGCAGATGAACTGCATTCCGGCGCAGATCCCGAAGATCGGGAAGTCCGCCTTGTCCAGGTACTCGCCGTTGTTGCCCATGCGCGCAGTATCGCAGGCCACGCTGGGGGCTCCGCCGGAGAGGATGAGACCGTCCACATCGGCGATCTCCTCGAAGGGGGTCGTATTGGGAACGATCTTCGTATCGACCTTGAGGTACCTCAGGACACGCCACTCGCGGTGCGTCCACTGCCCCCCGTTGTCGACGACGTAGACTTTCATGCGACGGAAAAAAACGGAGGTATATTTGTGTCTAATCGTCCCTGCGCCGGTTATATCCCATCACGACGTTGCACCGAACATGGGCATCGATTTCGAGAACAAGAAGTACCTGAAGCTGAAGGAATCCGAAGGCGAGTTCACGGACCTCGTCGGCGGCATGCTGTCGCCTGGCGAGAAGATCCTCCGTTCCTACAAGGCTGGGCGCGACGGCGTCGTGTTCACCGACCACCGCCTCATCGCCATCAACGTCCAGGGCGTCACCGGGAAGCAGAAGACCCTCTCCGTCATCCCCTACTCGAAGATCTCCGCATACTCCGTCCAGACGGCATCCGTGCTCGACATAGACAGCATCCTGACGGTCTGGGTGAGCGCTCTCGGGGAATTCACCTTCGAGTTCTCCTGCCGCACCGACGTGTCCGGCATCTGCAGGTGCATAAACGGGTGCGAGTGACTCAGATCCTCCCGAAGAGGTCGTCCAGCTCATCGTCTCCGATTATCCTGTCGGACGGCTTGCCGGAGTTCTCGAGCATGAGCCCGATCTTCTCCTCCACCGTCTTGGACACGAGTTCGGCGACCTCTATCCCCCTGAGACTGAAGAACATCATCGGCTGTTCGTCCAGCCTCTTGCCTATCCCGTACATGACCGCGGCCACGTGCTTGCACATGCTGGCCCAGTCCGGACAGGTGCAACTGAACGATATCTCGGCAGGAGATGGGAACAGTCCGTCCCTGGATCTGAACAGATCAGCCACGTCCTCCGGCATCTGACCCCTGACGAGCGCGTCGATGTTCTGGACCCTGTTGGCGCAGCGCTGGGCGATGGCCGCCTTCCTTTCATCGCTCAGGGGCTTTATGTCGATCTCGACATGGTACGGATAGGGTGCGGAACCTCTCACTCTGGCCTCCACGAACCCCTCGATGATCCTCAGATCGATGATGTACCCGTTCCGGGCATACGTTCNNTCTTCCCCTCGGCAGACGGTTAGAATAGTCGGAATAGCTCTCGAGATTGTCGTCCCAGGCCTTCCCCCACCAGTTCTCGGCCATCTTGCGACCGGGGATGCGGATCGGCTGAGGAGGCTGATCGTCTATCGGATCATCGATCAGGTGCGCCTTCATGAAGCTCTTGTTCGTCCAGTAATACGGCATGGTCTCACCCCATCCTGAACAGCTCGATCAGCTGCTCGTTGCTCATGTCCGCGATCCATCCCTCGCCGGAACCCACGATCCTCTCGGCGAGGTCCCTCTTGCCTTCGATCATAGCCGCCACCTTCTCCTCCACGGTATCGATGCATACGAACCTGTAGACCATGACGTCCTTCCTCTGTCCGATCCTGAACGCCCTGTCCGTCGCCTGGTTCTCGACGGCGGGGTTCCACCATCTGTCGAAATGGACGACATGATTCGCCGCCGTCAGATTCAGACCGACACCGCCTGCTTTGAGGGACATGACCATGAACGGGATGTACTCCGAGTCCGAATTGAAGCGCTCCACCATCTCCGCACGCTTCTTCACCGGCGTGCCGCCGTGAAGCACCAGTCCGCGTCTTCCGAACACGCCTTCGAGGAACTCCGACAACGGTTTGGTCATCTCCTTGTACTGGGTGAAGACGAGCATCCTCTCGCCGTTGCCCTTCACATTCTCCGCGATCTCCGCCAGACGCGCGTACTTGCCGCTGTCCTTGGCTGCGAAGGAGCCGTCCCCTGTGTATAGCGACGGGTGGTCGCAGATCTGCTTGAACTTCGTGATCGCAGCGAGCACCAAGCCCCTCCTGTCGCCGCCTTCCGATCCCTCCAGGGCGCTCTGGAATCTATCGAGATAATCGTTGTAGAGAAGGGTCTGCTTCTTCGAGAGCTCGACGAATGTATCGATCTCGCTCTTGTCGGGCAGGTCGTCTATGATCCGCTTATCCGTCTTGAGCCTCCTCAGGATGAACGGGGCGGTCATCTCGCGGAGCCTCTGGAATCCCGACGGGTCCTCGGACATGCCTTTCGTGAATCCCGTGAACTCCTTGCCGGTTCCCAACAGACCCGTATTGGTGAAATCGAAGATGGACCACAGGTCCCCGAGGCTGTTCTCCACCGGGGTCCCCGTCATGGCCAGCTTGAATCTGCCCTTGAGGGCCTTGACGGCCTTCGTCTGCTGCGTGGACGGGTTCTTTATGGCCTGGGCCTCATCTGCTATGACCGAATCCCACTCTATCTCGGACAGCTCCGGCCTCGTCTTGACCATCCCGTATGTGGTCACGGTAAGGAACGGGACCTCGTCCCCTCCGGAATCGGAGTGGACGATGCGGAACGGCATATCGGGGGCGAACCTCTCGATCTCCTTCCTCCAATTCCCGAGAAGGGATGCGGGCACCACGAGGATGCATCTGGTATCGCCCGCTGCCCTGCGATGCTCCAGGAACGCGATGACCTGCACGGTCTTCCCCAGACCCATATCGTCCGCCAGACAGGCGCCGAAGCCCAGCATGTCCATCTGGCCCAGCCAGTTGAGCCCTCTGCGCTGGTACGGCCTCAGGACCCCTTTGAACGACTCAGGGAGCTCCACATCGGGAAGGTCGGCCTCCTTCAGACGGGTCAGCATGGACTCCATCCACTCGCCGTTGGTGATGCTTCCGTCGACATCCTTCAGCGAGGCGGTCATCGCTTCGGCGACGGTCATGGCCTCCGACCCCTCGATCGACTCGAACATCTCCAGCGCCTTCCTCAGACGGTCGGCGTCGACCTCCACCCACTTCCCCTTGATCAGGGCCATGGAGCTTCCGGCTTCGAGAAGGCTCCTCGCCTCCTCCGCCGATATCTCCTGACCGTCTATGATCAGCGATGGACGGACGGAGAGGAGCGCTTTGGCGTCGAACTGGGAAGGGGGCTTGTCGCCTACGACCCTGTTCACGCTCACGCCGGAACGGGACCTCCACCAGTTGGGGATGCGGCAGATGACTCCCGAATCCTCGTAGACCGGGACCTCCCTGAGGAACGTGTACGCATCCTGCGGAGAGAATCTCAGAGGGTGGAACAGCTCGCCCGACTCCATCATGGACGAGATGAACGGACTCCTCCCGGCGACCTCGTTCAGGCACGAAAGCAGGGAGAGCATCCTCTTGGTGTCCTTGCTGTACTCCTTCAAGGCATTGGCCAGAGGCTTGTGGGTTATCCCTCCGTCCGATTCCGTGGAGTATGTGGCCATGAATGCGAAGGCGGCGTTCTTCCTGTCCTCCACCAGATGGAAGAATATCCGGGAACCTTCAGATCCCGGTTCTTGCCGCCGATGTACAGCTCGACCTTCCCGTCGAAGGCGGATATCTCCCTGCGATACACATCCAGGAGGTTGGCCCATATCGAGGCGACCCACTCCGTGTTCACGAACTCGGAACCCTGTATGAACGGAACACGGGCCGCGATCCTCCTCAGATCGGAGGGATCGACATCGATCACGACGGAATCCCTCAAGGTCTCGAGGTCGGGCGTGAGGATCAGAGCCTTCACGAATGCCGAGCCCACCTTGTGCAGGTAGGCCAAGGAAGGGGGATACCAGCTCTGCGCATCACGGAACGAGATGTCGTAGAGAGCGGAATAACGGTCCTCGGCGAATTTCGAGGCGAGAACGGAAACGGTCGGATCGCTGATACCGCTCGGGATATCGGGCGTGAATCCGCTAGAATTGATGATGAAATCCAGGATGAGGGCCTTCTGGCGGGACATATCGCCCCAATATGCAGATATGAAGTATAAAGATGGGGCCGTGAGGCCCTTGGTTTCTAAGAATCACTCCCACTCGATGGTCGCGGGAGGCTTGTCCGTGATGTCGTAGACGACACGGTTCACGGAGTCCTTCATCGTGTTGGTGATGCGCTTGGACATCGTCTCGAGCACATCTAGGGGGATGCGGGAGCAGGTGGCGGTCATCCCGTCGACGGATTCGACGGCGCGGATCGCGATGGTCCTGCCGTAGGCCCTGCGGTCTCCCTGGACGCCCACGGACCTGGACGGCAGGAGGACGGCGAAGTACTGCCAGGGCAGCCTCATCTTCCCTTCGGAAGCGGCCTTCTTGATCTCGTCCTCGACAATGAAGCACGCCTCCCTGACGATGGCGATACTCTCGGGGTTGACCTCCCCGAGGCACCTGACGGCGAGTGCGGGTCCGGGGAAGGGCTGCCTCTCCGAGGACCTCACTCCGAGCTTCCTGGCGACCTCCCTGACCTCGTCCTTGTAGAGGTCCCTGAGGGGCTCGACGATGGTCATCCCCATGTCCTTGGGGAGTCCACCGACGTTGTGATGGGACTTGATGGTGTCCCTGACACCGTCGCCGCTCTCGATCCAGTCGGGTGCGATGGTCCCCTGCACGAGGTACTCCGCACCGAACTCGCGGGCCTCCCTCTCGAAGACTCTGATGAACTTCTCGCCGATGATCTTCCTCTTCCTCTCGGGGTCGGAGACGCCCTTGAGGGCCTCGAAGAACTCCGCTCCGGCGTCGGCGATCATGTAGTTGATGCCCATCTCCTTGAGCATCCCCTCGACCTCCTCGGTCTCGCCCTTCCTCATCAGGCCGCTGTCGACGTACACGGCGAGAAGCCTGTCGCCGATGGCCTTGCTCGTAAGGGTGGCGGCGACCATGCTGTCGACTCCGCCGGAGCAGGCGATGATGGCCTTGCCCGGAATCTTCCCTTTCAAATCTTCGATAGTGTCGGCTATGAACTCATCAACACCCAGCATCCTGAACCACCTTCTCTGAATCT
>LVVU01000009.1 GCA_006954465.1 Candidatus Methanoprimaticola hominis | reverse complement strand
GGCCTTGTAGGTTATTTTTCGTATGATTATCTGGGCTACAAGGAGAAAAGCATCAGAGGAAAAGCAAGGGACACAGAGGATTTCAAGGATGTTGATCTGATGCTTTTTGATAAGGTAATAGCATTTGACAATCTGTGCCAAAAGATAATACTAATCGCAAATATGTCACTTGATGCTCCGGAAACAGGCTACAACAAAGCGATTGTTGAGCTAAAGCAGCTTAGGGAGCTTCTGATGCACGGAGAGAAAAAACAGAATATGGGTGGCAAGCTGCTGGGTGAGGTCACACCGCTTTTTGAAAAGGAGCAGTATTGTGATATGGTAGAGAAGGCAAAGCACCATATCAAAGAGGGGGATATTTTCCAGATAGTTTTATCAAACAGATTGAGCGCACCGTTTGAGGGAAGCCTTTTTGATACCTACCGCGTGCTTCGAACGATAAATCCTTCGCCGTACATGTTTTATTTTTCGGGAACCGATGTGGAGGTTGCGGGAGCATCTCCGGAGACACTTGTGAAGCTTGAAAATGGAGTGCTTCACACATTCCCGCTGGCAGGCACGAGGCCGAGAGGTGCCACAGCAGAGGAGGANNNAGAGGAGGACAAAAAGCTTGAGGAAGGGCTGCTTAAGGACGAAAAAGAGCTCGCAGAGCACAACATGCTCGTGGACCTTGGAAGAAATGACCTCGGAAAGGTAAGCAAATTCGGAACTGTACAGGTAGAAAAGCTTCATTCCATAGAGAGATATTCACATGTAATGCATATAGGCTCGACAGTGCGTGGAGAGATAAGAGAAGAGTATGACGCACTCGATGCAATTGAGGCCGTGCTCCCGGCAGGAACACTTTCAGGAGCGCCAAAAATCAGAGCGTGCCAGCTCATCGGAGAGCTTGAGGACAACAAGCGAGGCATTTACGGTGGCGCGATTGGATATATAGATTTTACAGGAAATATGGACACATGTATTGCAATCCGTATTGCCTACAAGAAAAACGGCAAGGTTTTCGTGAGAAGCGGAGCGGGAATCGTTGCGGATTCAGATCCTGAGAAGGAATTTCAGGAGTGCATAAACAAGGCAAAGGCTTCTCTTAAGGCACTGGAAGTCTCACAGGAGGTGGAAGAATGATTTTACTGATTGATAACTACGACAGCTTTTCTTACAATCTGTATCAGCTGATCGGCGAGATAGAGCCTGATATCAGAGTAATCAGAAATGATGAGATGACAGTTGAAGAGATTAGGGCTTTAAAGCCTGACCGCATCATATTATCACCGGGACCGGGAAGGCCTGAGGATGCGGGCGTGATAATAGCTGTGGCAAAGGAGCTTGGAAAGGAAATCCCAATCCTTGGCGTGTGCCTCGGCCATCAGGCCATCTGCGAGGCATACGGGGCCAGGGTGGGATACGCCTCCAGGCTGATGCACGGGAAGACCTCCGAGGCGGAGCTCGGGGATTCCGAGATATTCAAGGGTCTCGGCTTCAGGACCACCGTGGGAAGGTACCACTCACTGGCGGTGGACAGGACCACCCTTCCTGCAGATCTGAGGATCACATCCGTCGCGGACGACGGAGAGGTCATGTCCGTTGAGGACGCCGGACGCAAGGTGTTCGGACTCCAGTTCCACCCCGAGTCCATCCTGACCCCGGAGGGTCCCAGGATCGTATCCAATTTCATGAAGGTGAGGATATGACAGCCATATCGGACGCCACGGTCAAGCTCCTGTCCGGGAGCGACCTCGAATACGGCGAGGCCAGGGAGGTCATGGATTCGATAATGAGCGGAGGCTGCTCCCCCGTCTCCATCGCTTCCTACCTCACCGCGCTCGAATCCAAGGGCGAGACCGTCGACGAGATCGCGGCCAGCGCCTTCGAGATGAGGGCCCATGCCCTGAGGCTCCCTGGGGATCACACCGATGCGCTCGAGATCGTCGGCACCGGAGGCGACAAATCCGGTTCGTTCAACATCTCCACGACATCGGCGTTCGTCATCGCGGGATGCGGCGTGGAGGTCGCCAAGCACGGCAACCGCGCCATGAGCGGCCGTTCCGGCGCAGCTGATGTGCTGGAGGCTCTCGGAGCCCGTCTCGACATCGAGCCCGATGACTCCGCCCGCATCCTGAAGGAATGCGGGTTCGCGTTCATGTTCGCGCAGAAGTATCCCCCCGCCATGAAGTACGTGGCCCCCGTGAGGAGAGAGCTCGGCTTCAGGACGGTGTTCAACATCCTCGGTCCTCTGACCAATCCCGCCTTCGCGGGCAACCAGTTCACCGGGGTGTTCTCCGGATCCCTGGTCCCCCGTATCGCGGAGGTGCTCGACCTCATCGGCGTCCGCAACGCCATGGTCGTCTACGGAACGGACGGGATGGACGAGATGTCCGTCTCCGCCGAGACCGAATGCTGCGAGCTCCGCAGCGGGACCAGGGACACGTACTCGGTCGCACCGGAGGACTTCGGTATGGAGAGGAGCCCTCACGACGCCATCCTGGGCGGAGGCCCGGAGGAGAACGCCTCCATCACGAGGTCCGTGCTCTCCGGCGCCAAGGGCGCGAGGAGGGACATCGTCCTTCTCAACTCCGCCGCCGGTCTGTACACAAGCAGGAAGGCATCCTCCATCGCCGAAGGCATCGAGATGGCTGCGAATTCGATCGATTCGGGCGAGGCCATGAGGCGTCTCGATATGTTCGTGAAGCTCACAGGTGAGGCCCATGTCGATACTTGACGATATTGTGGAGGATACCCGCCGCAGGGTGGCGTTCGAGAGGACGATCCGTCCGTTCTCCGATGTGATCGACGGCAGCAGGATCCGCCCCCGCAGGACAGGATTCCCGTTCTCCAGGAACCTGGAGGCCGAGGGGATGTCGTTCATCTGCGAGGTCAAGCGCGCATCACCGTCCAAGGGGATGATCGCCCAGGACTTCCCGTATCTTGAGATCGCGAAGGAGTACGAGGCCGCAGGGGCATCGGCGATATCGGTGCTCACGGAACCCCATTTCTTCAAGGGCAGGGACGAGTACCTGGAGCAGATCGCCGATACGGTCTCCGTCCCGGTGCTCAGGAAGGACTTCGTCATCGACGAGTATCAGATCTACCGCGCGAAGGAGATGGGCGCATCCGCCGTGCTCCTCATCGCAGCCGTCCTGGACGACAGGCATCTGGAATGCTACAGGTCCCTGGCGGAGTCCCTGGGCATGGACGCCCTGGTCGAAGCCCATACGAAGGACGAGGTCGAGAGGGTCGTCTCCTCCGGAGCGGGCATCATCGGGGTCAACAACAGAGATCTCTCGACGTTCGAGGTGGATATCGGGAACAGCCTCCGCCTCAGGGATTCGATCCCGGATTCCGTCGTAGCCGTCTCCGAGAGCGGGATCTCCACCCGCGAGGATATACGCAGGCTATCCGATGCAGGATACGACGCGGTCCTCGTCGGTGAGGCGTTCATGCGCTCGCCCGACAGGAAGGCGATGATGGAGTCGTTGAAGGTATGATGGTGAAGATCTGCGGTCTGACGTCGGTCACCGATGCGATATACGCCAATATGGCCGGTCCGGATTGGGCCGGTCTGGTGTTTCATGAGAAATCGAGGAGATGCGTCTCCGCGGATGATGCAGCAGCGATACGCGACATGCTCGGCAAGGGGATACGTACCGTCGGGGTCACCGTGGACAAGGATGTCGGATTCATCCGCGATCTCGTCTCCAGGGGGATCATCGATATGGTCCAGGTGCATGACAATCCCGACGAGTCCTACTTCCGCAGCATAGCCGACTTGGGCGTGCCCACCATACGTGCTTACGTGATCGGATCGAAGGGGGATGTGGAGGAAGCATCGTCATGCGAGGCCGACTATGTCATGCTGGATGCCGGATCGGGATCCGGAAGGACCTTCGACTGGTCCCTCCTGCAGGACGTCGATTTCCCTTACATCCTATCAGGGGGATTGGATCCGACCAACGTCCTGGAAGCCGTCAGGACGCTCCATCCGTTCGGAGTAGATGTCTCATCGGGCGTCGAGACCGGAGGGGCGAAGGATCCCGCGAAGATGACTGCATTCGTCTACGCCGCCAGAGGGGATTTCGAACCTCTGCTCGAGCATCATTGATGACGGATCCCGGGTCGAGATAAGGCCCGTCATCGAACGGTATCGCATCCAGAATCGCGATGCCTTCTAGAATTATGAAAAATAGGTGACGGCCGGGACGCCCCGGCCGGAAAGTTTCATTTGCGGTCCAGCTCGGCCCTCACGGATCTGACGAATTCCTCCACATGGGGAACGGAGTCCCTGCCGTACTGGGCGACGATCTTCATAATGGCGGAGCCCATGATGGCGCCGTCCGCGATGTCGGTCATCCTCCTCGCCTGCTCCGGAGTGGATATACCGAATCCGATGGCGCAGGGGATGTTCGTCGCCCTTCTGACGGAACCGACCATCTCGTCGATGCCGGAGCTGAAGTGCGTCCTGGTCCCCGTCACTCCCAGAGAGGAGACGACATACACGAATCCCTCCGCATCCCCTGCGATCATCGCTATGCGATCCGAGGATGTGGGGGCGATCATGGAGACCAGCTTCACACCGTGCTTCGCGCAGTAGCACTGTATGTCGCCCTTCTCCTCGTAGGGGAGGTCGGGGACGATGATAGCGCAGATCCCGGCATCCTCGCATCTCTGGAGGAACCTGTCGCAGCCGTAGACGAACACCGGGTTGAAGTAGGTCATCACCAGCAGGGGGATGTCCAGGTCCTTCCTGATGCGCATGGCCATATCGAAGATGTCGTCGGTGGTGACCCCGGTGGAGAGGGCACGCACATCGGCGTTCTGGATGACCGGGCCTTCGGCTATCGGATCGGAGAACGGTATCCCGAGCTCGATCAGATCCGCACCCGCGGCGGCCATCGCGCGGACGAGCTTCTCCGTGGTCTCGATGTCGGGATCCCCGCAGGTGACGAACGGGATGTACGCCCTGTGGGAGAACACCTTCTTCAGAACCCCGTCGGCATCAATCATGGATGTCCCTCCCCCTGTATCTGGCGATGGCGGCGACATCCTTGTCTCCGCGTCCGGAGAGGTTCACGACCATCAGGTCGTCCTTGCTCATAGTGGGTGCGATCTCCCTCGCGTACGCGACGGCATGGGAGCTCTCGATGGCGGGGATGATCCCCTCGGTCCTCGAGAGGTACTCGAAGGCGGAGACCGCCTGGTCGTCGGTTATCGCGACGTACTTGGCGCGGTCCAGGGATCTGAGGTATGCATGCTCGGGTCCGATCCCGGGGTAGTCGAGTCCGGCGGATATGGAGTATACAGGAGCGATCTGCCCGTACTTGTTCTGGCAGAACAGGGACTTCATCCCGTGGAACACTCCGACGGTGCCCTTGCTCATGGTGGCCGCGTGCTGATCCGTGTCGATGCCCTTGCCGGCCGCTTCGCATCCGATCATCTTCACATCCTTGTCGTCGATGAACGGGTGGAAAAGGCCAATGGCGTTGCTCCCTCCGCCCACGCAGGCCAGGAGGTAGTCGGGGATGCGTCCCTCCTTCTCGGTCATCTGCTGCCTCACCTCGCGTCCGATGACGCTCTGGAATTCGCAGACCATCTCGGGGAAGGGTGCGGGACCCATGACCGTGCCGATGACGTAGTGAGTGTCGTCCACCCTTCTGGTCCACTCGCGGAGCGTCTCGTTGACCGCGTCCTTGAGGACCCCGGTACCTTCCTTGACGGGATGGACCTTGGCTCCGAGCAGTTCCATCCTGTAGACGTTGAGCGCCTGCCTCTCGACGTCGTGCACTCCCATGAAGACCTCGCACTCGAGTCCGAGGTAGGCCGCCAGCGTTGCGGTGGCGACGCCGTGCTGTCCCGCGCCGGTCTCGGCGATGACCCTCTTCTTGCCCATCTTCTTGGCGAGGAGGCACTGGCCGATCACGTTGTTGATCTTGTGCGCGCCGGTATGGTTCAGGTCCTCCCTCTTCAGGTAGATCTTCGCTCCTCCGAGGTCCTTGGTCATCCTGTCGGCGTAGTAGAGCATCGACGGCCTTCCGGTGTACTCGTGGTTCATCCGGTCGACCTCGGCCATGAATTCCGGGTCCTTGATGTACTTGTGATACGCGCCATCGAGCTCGATGACCGCGTTCATGAGGGTCTCGGGGACGTACTGGCCTCCGAACTCTCCGTACATTCTATCATCTGTCATGATACGCGGGAAGTTCGGGCCTTATATGTATTTATTGTTCATTGATGTATAATTTTATTCATTATACGCCGGAACATCGGCGGTCCATGGTCACCGCGATCTTCATCACGCCGTCCCGGCGCCGGGAGAAGAGGTCGTAGGCCTCCTCTATCCTGGAGAACGGGAACCTGTGCGTTATCAGAGGAGTGGCATCGATCCTCCCCTCGGAGATCATCCTCATGATCTCGGCGCAATGGCATCCGTCGACCCCGCCGGTCTTGAAGACGAGGTTCTTGCCGTACATCTCGGGGAGAGGGAGCACCTGGTCCTCCTCGTACATCGCGACTATCACGACGACCGCGTTGGGCCTGGCGACGGTCCATGCGGTGCGCAGGGAGTCCTTCCCTCCGGCGACCTCCATGACCACGTCCGCTCCGCGACCTTCGGTAAGATCCTTGATGACGGCATCAGCATCCTCCGACGAGGGATCCACCACGACGTCCCCGTACCCGTGATTCATGGCGAAATCGAGACGGGTCCGGTCCACATCGATCAGCACTATCCTTCCGGCACCCATGGCGCGGGCCATCATGGCGCAGCAGATCCCGGTGGGTCCTGCTCCGACCACCGCAACCGTGTCCCCTTCCTCGATATCGCCGATATCGGCCGCCCAATAACCGGTGGAGAGGAGGTCTCCCGTGAGCAGTGCCGCCTCATCCGATACATCATCGGGGACGGGTGTGAGGCAGTTGTCCGCGAAGGGGATCCTCGCCTTCTCCGCCTGCCCTCCGTCGATCCTGCACCCTAGAGCCCAACCTCCGTTCGGATCGGTGCAGTTGTTCACCCATCCATGCCTGCAAAAGTAGCATTCTCCGCAGTACGTCTCGCAGTTGACCGCGACCCTATCTCCTATCTTGATATTAGATACACCGGATCCGATCGATTCGACCACGCCCACGAACTCGTGTCCCACCGCGATCCCGGGGACGGCGCGGGGGACGGCCCCGGCACGGATATGGAGGTCGCTCGTGCATATCGACCCCGTCGTAACACGGACGATCGCATCCGAAGGTTCCCGGATGGCGGGTTCGTCGATATCGCCCGGAGCGAGCCTCCCGGGTCCGTTGTAGATCATGGCCTTCATGGCGATGGCATGTCCGTACAGGCCTTAACCCCATCCCATCCCGGTCTCTGATATCATATTCCTGGCTTTTTCCGCACCGCGGAACGGACTCCCCCAGATTTTATATAGCATCGAAGGCTTCGGATTGTCCAGCACGGTCGAGGACGGTGCCTTTTTCCATCACTAGATAGGAGACTGACCATGACTGAGGACACTCTTAAGACGGGCACGACCACAATTGGACTCAAGCTGAAGGACGGCGTCATCCTGGCATCTGACCAGAGAGCCACCATGGGCAACCTTATCGCCCACAGCGATGTTCAGAAGGTCTACCAGCTCGCGGACAACATCGGCATGACCATCGCCGGTGTCGTCGGAGACGCCCAGCTCATGGTCCGCTACATGCAGAGCGAGATCTCCATCTACGCCATGAAGAAGGGAGCACCCATGTCCGTCACCGCCGCCGCCACCCTCGTGGCGAGCGTCATCCGCCAGGGCTTCTACCTCGGACTCATCGTCGGAGGATACGACGCGACCGGCGGACACATCTTCAGCATCGACGGCGCCGGAGGATACATCGAGGACAAGTACTGCTCCGTCGGATCCGGATCCGTCTTCGCCCTGGGGGCCCTGGAGTCCGCCTTCAAGGAGGACATGACCAAGGAGGAAGGCATCGATGTCGCCATCACCGCACTCAACTCCGCAAGGAGGAGGGACAACTGCACCGGCGACGGCATGCTCATATCCTACATCGGTCCGAACGGCTACGAATCCCTGTCCCGCGAGGACATCGTGAAGCGTTGCACCGAGCTCGGATTCAGGTTCCCCAACTGATCAGATTCCACTGAAACCTCTTCCAAACCCCCTTCTTTCGAACAATTACATCACGATAACAGCAGGTCTTTACATGAATGTCGATAGACTATTCGATTCCTTGAAGGAAGAGGTCACCCGGGCGATGCCCCAGGATATCAAGATCAAGGACATCAAGTTCGAGGGGCCACTCGTGGTCGTCTACACCGATGAATACGAGAAGCTCTCCGCAAACGACTCGGTCGCGAGGATGCTCGCACAGACCATCCATCGCAGGGTCGACATCCGTCCCGATCCGTCCGGACTCGAGGATCCCGCCAAGGTGGAGGAGAAGATCCGCTCCATGATCCCCGAGAAGGCCGAGATCTTCGATATCAACTTCCTTGAGGAGACGGGGGAGGCCCACGTCGAGGCCATCAACCTTTCCGAGGTAGTCGGGAAGGAGGGCAAGCTCCTTGCAGACCTGCGCAAGGAGACCGGCTGGAACGTGAAGGTCATCCGTGCTCCCCCCATACCGTCCAAGACCGTTTCGGACGTCAGGGGATACCTGAGGGCCAACCAGAAGGAGCGCCAGGACATGCTCACCTACGTGGCCCGCCGCATAGCGAGGCCCAAGCTCGAAGGCGAGCAATGGGTCAGGGTCACCGCCATGGGAGGATTCAGGCAGGTCGGAAGGTCCGCCTCGCTCCTCACCACCAGGGAGAGCAAGATCCTCATCGACTGCGGACTCGATCCCTCATCGGACAACACCCCGTACTTCGGGATCCCCGAGGTCCAGCCTCTGGCGGATATCGACGCGGTCGTCGTCACACACGCCCACCTGGACCACTGCGGAACCCTTCCGGCCCTTTTCAAGTACGGATACAAGGGTCCGGTCTACTGCACTCCGCCCACCAGGGACCTGATGGCCCTCCTGCAGCTGGACAACATCAAGCTCGGATTCGGGGAGAACAAGAAGACCCCCTACGAGGCCCAGCACGTCAGGCAGGAGACCCTTCATACGATCCCCCTGAAATACAACGAGGTCACGGACATCGCCCCCGACGTCCGTCTCACGTTCTACAACGCGGGTCACATCCTCGGCTCCGCCATCGCGCATTTCCACGTCGGAGAGGGTCTCCACAACGTCGCCTTCTCCGGAGACACGAAGTACGAGAAGACATGGCTCTTCAACCCGGCGAACACCAGGTTCCCCAGGCTCGAGACTTTCGTTATGGAGTCCACATACGGAGGCCACAACGACATGCAGCCCTCGAGGGCAGACGCATCGGAGCAGCTGGGGCAGTACCTCCAGCAGGCCGTCGAGCACGGAGGTCACGTACTGATCCCCGTCTTCGCCGTGGGAAGGTCTCAGGAGGTCATGCTGGTCATCGAGGAGCTCGTCCGCACGGGCAAGATCCCCAAGATGAACGTCTGGCTCGACGGTATGATCTGGGAGGCCACCGCCATCCACACCGCGTACCCCGAGTACCTCAACAGCCAGCTGAGGACGCAGATATTCCAGCAGAACAACAACCCGTTCCTCTCGCCCATCTTCAAGAGGGTCGAGACCGCGGATATGAGGGAGGAGATCTGCCACTCGCCCGAGCCCTGCATCGTGCTCGCCACGAGCGGTATGATGTCCGGCGGACCGGTCATGGAGTACTTCCGCGAGTGGGCGGACGACGAGAAGAACTGGCTGCTCTTCGTCGGATACCAGTCCGAGGGCTCCATCGGACGCACGATCCAGAGGGGCAGGCCCGAGATCACCCTCAACATGAGGGGCAAGCCCATCAACCTGAAGATCAAGATGCAGAGGGAGACCGTGGACGGATTCTCCGGTCACTCCGACAGGAAGCAGCTGATGCGCTACATCGGATCCCTGGACCCGAAGCCCGACAGGATCATCATCGGTCACGGTGACGACCGCAAGTGCACGGATCTCGCATCCTCGATCTACAAGAAGTACGGGATCGAGACCAAGGCTCCTCAGAACCTCGAGACCATCAGGCTCAGATGAGCCTTTCATAAACACATCCCCGCCGGTCGACCTGGCGGTGATTTTATTTTTTTTAAAAAGTAAGAGGGGCCCGAAGGCCCGGTTTTCAGCGGATCAGATCGATCCGCTTCTCCTCTTCATGAGGATGACGACTATCGCCGCCACGATGACGACGCCTGCGACGAGGCCTGCGATGGCAGCCAGGGAGGTATCGGAATCCGAATTCCCGGATCCATCCGCGGAGATGTAGACTCCGTTGAGGTCGTCGCTGTTCAGGGGCCTGAATGTCACGGTGGCCGTTCCGTCCCCGTTGTCCTTCACATCGGAGTTCAGGGGTGCGGTCCTGCCGTACTTGTTGACGCTGTAGACCCTGAGGTCGTCGGCGCTCTCTCCGTCGGCCAGCTTGTAGTTGATGGCGCAGCGGGAGGCGGTGCTGTCGGCGAGGTTGGTGTTGAGCTCGTAGGCGGGACGTCCTCCGATCGCATCGGAGACGGCCTGGTCCTGGGCGTTCAGCGGGATGATCTGGAAGTAGAGCTCGAAATCGCCTGCTCTCGTGCTGTTCTGAGTCGAGAGGGCGGAGTAGGGCACGAAGAACGTCGCGTTGTCGTTCTTGATCTCCAGATCGGTCAGGGATCCCTTCTTCATGTAGTCGATGATCCTGTTGTAGGTGTCCAGGTTCAGCGACAGGCGCTCGGCGGAACCGAGGTCGATGACGCACGAGTCCCCATAGGTTTTGTAGTTCACGTCTTTGGGTGCGAAGACGGGAGTCAGGGTCCTCTCTCCGGGTGCGGAGAGGGAGTAGAGTTCGCCCTCCGAGAATGAGATCCCGTCGAACCATCCGGCGAAGTAGTATCCGTCTGCCGGAACGGCGCCGACGGTTTCGATGGCCTCATCCATCTCGACCTCACATATCTGGTCGTTGTACTTCACGGTGTACTTGGCTGCATTCGCGACGACCTTGACGTCGCCGTGCCCCTGGTCGATGGTGGCGGTCTTACCGGATGCGTCCACGGTGTAGGGGACGCCGTCGGTGTGTTCGGGGATGCTCACGAATCCGTCCTTGAGAGCGAGGGTCGCGGACTTGAATGCGGAGTTCTCGACGGTGACGGTCATGACGATTCCGCGGGTGTAGTCGTCGATCATCAGCTCGCTTCCGTCGGCGAACTCGATCCCTTCGCTGTAATCGTCGAACAGGAATGTTCCGTTGACCTTCGCGTAGGAGGAGATCCTGACCTCGTCGAAGTACGAATTCTCGACGGTGACGTCGGTCTGGGATCCGAACTCCATGTCGAAGTTGAAATCGTCTCTCATGTTCTTGATGGTGATCTTCCCGTTGATGACATCATCCTTGATCGAGAAGTCGAATGCATCGATGGATCCATCGTCTCCGGAAGGGTACTTGACGACGAGCTTCAGGGACTCTGCGGCGATATCGCCGTCATCATACGCGACCCTCAGGTTCTTCGCGTTGAAGTTGATGTAGTCGCACTTGTCGGTGATGTACCCGATCCTTCCCTCGAGGCTTTCCACGTTTACTATGGTGTCATGGTCATCATCGATTGTCGCTTTGATGCCCTTTCCGTTGGCGGAGAATCCCTCGGAGAAGGCCGTGTCTCCGGTTATGGAGAAGCTGGCGACGCTGATCTCGGCGTTCTTCATCTCGTAGTCGTCGCTACCGAAGTCGCCGGTCATGTCGATCCTCAGCTTGCCGTCGGTCGCCTTGAAATCGTCGATGACGAAGGGTGCGATGTCGATCGGAAGGGTTCCCTTGAACGAGACCTCGGAGAATCCGGCCTCGATGTAACCGTTGGTGACGGTGGCGTTCAGACCCTTGATCTTGGTGGCGATGCTCACGTCGGTTCCGTAGGACATGTCCGCGGATGCGGAGCCGATACCTGCTCTGATGTCGATGACGGGGTCCTTGCCGGGTGCGATGTCGGCTTTGATCTTGGCTTCGATGTCGGACAGCTCGATGCTTCCCTTGAGGGTCTTGCCGTCGAGCACCGCATCGGAGACGACGGAGACGGATCCGATGGAATACGTCGCGTACTCTCCGCTGATTCCGCCGATGGCGATCGAGATGTCATCGGTCTCTATGTTGCCGACGGAGAATTTGCCTTCGAGCTTCACATCGGAGACCTTGGATTTGATGGATCCTCCTTCGCCCGATGTCAGGGTGAACTGTGCGGACTTCTCGGAAGCGCTGATGGTTGCGACGATCCCCTCGGATTTCGAGACGGATGCGTTGAAGGTGGCGGAGAGGGACTCCATGACGGCTTCGATCCCGTTGTTGTCCTCGTCTACGGCCTTGGCGGAGAGTTTGGATATAGAGATCTTTCCGTCGATCTTGCTGTTTCCAGCCAGGATGTCTTTGATATCGATAGTGGCGGTGGCGGACATCTTGATATCCGTTGCCTCCAGGGTCATGCCCTGGTCCTTGATCTCGCCCGTGTAGCTCAGGGCGGGGATGTCCATGGAGATCTCGTAGTTGCTGGAGTCCGTGGCGTTGTTGACGGTTCCGATGGAGAACTCGATGCCATCTCCTCCGGTGATCTCGAGGCCCATGATCCCGAACTTCCCGTCCTTGGAGATGTTCAAGGATGCCTGCAATGTCTTGATGTCCAGGCTGTATTCGAGGGTTCCACTCAGGGTTATCGCGGTGTCGGATTCGATCTTCTCAAGCTGTAGGAACTTGTCGTAGAAGATCGAGGAACCCTCCTTCATCTCGATGATGGTAGCATCGGGTTTGTCCGATATCAGTTTCAATTTACCGGGTATCGAGAGCCTGGCTCCCGATTCGATGATGTATTTCCCATTCTCTGTGAATGCAGTATCTGTCAGCTCCAGGGTCATTCCCGAAGCGATCGTCGTGACGGTGTCCACCGTGGTCGGCATCTCCGTCGCATCATCCGCGGACGAGTCGTCCGTGAATGCGGCGATGGAGGTGAACGAGACCGCGAGGATTGCGAACACCATTACAAGTGTAATCTGATTCCTCCTCATTCGATTACCTCTGGCAGTTACGCCCGTTCCGTTAACGAGGTGTGTTTATAGATTGGTGTCGTCCGGCTCGGATGAAGTTCGCCAGGTCGCTGTGGTTTTAGGAACTATCATTTTAAACGATGACCTGAATGCACCCCCCGATGACGGAAACGAAGACGCTGGTGCTGTTGTCTCTGTTCCTATCTGTGGTTCCGGGGTTCATCGCATTCATGCTGGGCCATTGGATGTGGATGGTCGTCAGCATCATGTCCATCATCGTCCTCGTGTTTCCGGAGATCCGCGATTTCGGATACTACTACGACAAGAAGCTGGTGGCTCTGACCATGGTAGGTCCGATCGCCGCCATCCTCGCCACGATCATGAGTCCGAATCTGCATCTGGAAGGTGTCACCCTCTTGGATGTCACCGGATACATGTACTGCATCCAGGCCATACAGGCCTATCAGTGCTTCATACTCGGGTTCATGATCGCCCTGGTCCTCGACAGGAGCTTCGGTCTGAAGATGACCAATTCGTGGCTGATAATATTCGCACTGGCGTTCACCATGACGATGTCGGCCGTGGCCATGTTCTATCTCTTCGGTCTGCTGTATGCACAGGGATATCCCGTGTTCAACGAGGACTTCGTCGACAGCGAGATCTACACCAACGCCATCCTGATGATGGCCCCGGTCGCTTCGACCGTGGTCTCGGCGATCATGGCCGCCGTCCTCCATCTGAGGCTCCGCGGTCGCGACAAGACCGATTTCCTCCCGGGGGCGGATGCATGATCTCCCGTAGATTGACAGCGGTCGATGCGTTCGCCATCGTGTTCGGGATCATCATGATAGCCCTCGGACTCAAGGACGGATCCGTCTTCCCTTCGGTCGTCTTCATGGGCATCATCTGCTTCATACCGGTCATCCTGAAGTTTTCGGGCATCATCGAGCTCCCTGCACCCATCGTGGTGATGATAGTCTTCGCACCCTGGCTCCACGGCCTCGGATTGGCCATGGGGTACTACGTGACCATGGACAACTTCGATACGGTGACGCATACGCTCTCGTCCATGGTCGTCGCGGTGATCATATTCTACGCCCTCTCCGCGGTCCATTGCTACGGCGGAGGGAGGGTGAATTTCACCGGAAGGGGGCTGGCGATCCTGACGGCCCTCCTCTCAATGTCCTTCAGCGTCTATTGGGAGGTCCTCGAGTTCACCTCCGATACGTTCACCTCATCCGTCACGCAGTACAGTCCGTATGATACCATAACCGATCTCGTATGCGACACGCTGGGAACGTTCCTCGGATCCATGTGGGTGGCGTTCTACATGAGGGGCCGCACCACCAAGGATGTGGTTGATTCGTTCCATCTGGATGATAGGATCCTGGCCCTCATCGTCGGCAGGATGAAGAAGTGAGATGTCGGTCGAAACCTGCTATAGGCGATCATCCAGACCGATGTCGCGAGAAAAGCCGACGGTTCCGCACCCTTTTGGATCGGGAACCTATGACTCGAAGTTCGGTTTCCTGTCTTCGAGTCATAGGTTCTCACATATCCTTCTTCTGTTACCAGGATAATAGTGATTGCACCACTGTTGTATTACCAACTACGGTAATAGATGGTATTGGATTATACATCCATTGTCTCCGTATCTATGCCAGATGACATGAAATCTGCATGATGGGTACCTGAATCCTCTTCCAATGCTGCTATTCAATGTTCTAAAGTGGATAACGACTAAATATTCACACCTAGGTCATACAAATTAGGAGCAGATAGTTTGGGAGATGAAGGATGCTTGCAAGAATCCGAATTCCAAATCTCGATGGAAGCCAGGGATATAATGGCCGACTGTCGGGTTTGCATGTTCGAAATCGCTCACAACATAGAGATCATCCTGTTCATCGCTCGTAAGGGGAAGTGCAGGAAGATCGACCTCTATGACATCATAGGGAGGAATGCCAACATGCCCAAGAGGCTCGATGCCATGGAGGAGTGCGGTTTGATCGTTCAAACACTCGATGACAAGACCACTTGGATCAGTATAACAGAGCCCGGGCGTGAGATCGCTGAGGGGTTCATGAAGATAGACGAGATCATCGCAGAGAATGCTCGTCGTAAATCTTCGATTTGAAGTGTTTTGGACCGCCGTGGGATACGGCGGTCCGGTGAAAATCACCAGTTGGTGGCCCTGACCTCGAAGAAGGACTGGGCGTGCTTGCACACGGGACAGACTGCAGGAGCGGTCTCTCCGACGTGGATGTATCCGCAGTTCCTGCACTTCCACATGACGACCTTGTCCTTCTTGAAGACGGCGCCCTCCTCGATGTTCTTCAGGAGTGCGGCGTACCTCTCCTCGTGGTGCTTCTCGATTCCGCCGACGGCCTCGAAGAGGTCGGCGATCTCGTTGAAGCCCTCCTCCCTTGCGACCTTCGCGAAGTCGGCGTACATGGTGGTCCACTCGTAGTTCTCTCCGGACGCTGCGTCCTTGAGGTTCTCTATGGTCTTGGGGACCTTGTTGTCGTGGAGAGCCTTGAACCAGAGCTTGGCGTGCTCTTTCTCGTTCTCAGCGGTCTCGAGGAATATGTCCGCGATCTGCTCGTATCCCTCTTTCTTGGCCTGGGACGCGTAGTATGTGTACTTGTTCCTGGCCATCGACTCGCCGGCGAATGCGGCGTTGAGGTTTGCCTCTGTTTTAGAGCCTTTGAGTTCCATGATATCCTCATCCCTCTGTATGCATCGAATGTATTTAAGGTTATTAACGCCGTTAGGTAAACCTGATTCCCATCATTTCCTGAGCTTGCCTAGCAACCCCTTCTTCTTGACGTTGCCGTCCTTGTCGAACTTCTCCCGCATGAGCTTCTCGTAGTTCCTCTTGATCATGACGTCTCCTGGTTTCATGTCCATGAGTATCTCCAGTTCCGTCTTCGCCTTGGCGTAGTCCTTGAGATCGTTGAGAAGCAGGATGGAGTAGTTCTGATGGTAGATGTAGTTCCTGGGATCCAGCCTGATGGCCTCCTCGTAGTTCTCCGCGGCCTTGCGGAAGTCGGTCATCTGGTTCCTGAGGAATCTGGCGTATTCGTTGTACACGTCGGCGGAAGGAGCCACGTTGAGGATCCTCTCGAACAGCACGGACGTCTCCTTGTTGTTCCTCTTGTCCTGGGCGAGGTAGGATGCCTTGGCCTTCATGGCGTCGACGTTCTCCGGTTCCAGGTCGAGGATGATGTCGAGCTGCATCAGGCCGTACTTCTCGTCATCGAGATCCTTGATGGCGATGTTGGCAAGAACGAGTCTCGGTCCGGTGTTGTGGGGGTCCGTGGCAAGGTATGCCTCCAAGGTCTCCGCCGCACCGGCGGGATTCCCGGAGGAGGCCTGGTTCCTTGCCCTGGTGATGGCCTCGAATGCGGTATCCTTCATGACGGGCGACATCGACGATATCTGGATAAAACCGCTGGTTCGAAGCAACGGATTATAGCGATCTTCGAGGATACCGGCCGCATGGGAGTCAAGAAGGCGGCATCGTCTTTCGTGGCAGGTCTGGTCATGACGCTGATACTCGTGATAGCGGTGCCGATCGTCGTGAATCAGTACATCTCCGGATACGTCAGCGAGGCCGTAGGGGAGACATCGTTCCTCTTCCTGACCTCCGAGATGCTGATCCTGCTCATAATATGGCTGATCCTTTTCGCCTTCATGTTCTTCCTCGGAGCCGGAGGCATCCTGAAGAGGTGCGGGATCTTCGGTATAATAGGTCTCGTCGCCGCCTATTGGCTGATGGGCGATGTCACCGATGCCGTCATGCCCCTTGCTGTTCTCGCCGTGGTTCTGGTGATCACATGGAACATCGGTTTGAAGAAGAAGGCCAAGGCGGAGGCGAAGGACGGGGAATGATACGATATTGATAGGATAATACATCTATTACTCGTTCAATCCCAGTCATTTATATATACGATGAAGAAATCGCCGTTTCAGCGGGGGACACCGAGCGCTGTGGTCAACAGTCGTTTTCCTCCTTTACTCGACTCCCAATCAATTGGCGATCGATCCCCCCGTCGATACTTCTCGAACTCGTCGCTGATGCTCTCCCTGTCGGTTCTCTCGAAGTTGTTGCAGTAGAGCCCTCCGTACATCACGGAGGTCAGAAGGAGCGGCACGAGGAACATGATGTAGTTCTTGATGATGCTGAGTGCATCATTGCCAAGATATACGGACAGCAGGAACATCATCATGAACACTCCCATCGCGGTGAATGTGGTGAAGAGCCTGTTCTTGGCGCCCAGCCAGAGGTAGTAGTCCCTGTGGGCCTCGGTCTTGGCCTTGGCGCCGATGCTGCGGAAGATCTGCCACGGAAGGATGAGCGCGGGAGTGAACATCGAGAGCATCAGGGTGATGGCGAGCATGGTCTTCCAGCTCATCACCTCCAGGAAGTACGGGTTCACGAAGAGGTACGAGGAGACGAGGAGCCCCAGCATGAACAGGTATGTCGAGATGCTGACTGCGCTTCTGAAATCGTAGACGTGTCTCGACTCGGGGATCTCCAGAACTACCTCCTGGACATCGACGATATCCGGGATCATGAAGAACCGTTCGGCCTTGGCACGGATCCCCTCCTTCGCGTGGACGTTCATCATCGCAAGGACCGATGGGATGTACTTCCTCAGCTGTGCGGAGATCACCGTCGTGACCCCGATGGATGTGAAGAGCATCACCGCGAAGGTGCCGAGGAATCCGATGACGGTGCCGGCAGCATCGGAGAGGTCGATGCCTATCGCCGATAGGATGTCGGAGATGGCGATAGCGTAGTAGTTGTCGCCGGTGTAGTAATTGAACAGCCATAGGGTGACCGTTAGAATAAGGGCGTAGGCTGACACGCACCAGAATGGGAATATCCCCCTTGGCATGAACACGGAGCAGTACATCCCGAGAAGGGCGAAGCAGAAGGTGAACGACAGGCAGAGGAGCTCTATCGCCTTCGGCACCGTGTATGTGTCCATGAAGAGGAGCGCTATGAGCCATATCACGAGGCATGCTCCCACGAAGTACGGGAACCCATGGGTTATGGATCCTCCGATGTCGCGGACCTCCTCCTTCGAGGGGCGGGTTCTGCGCAGGGCCGCCTGATCGACGACGTCGCTGGCCGATTCAACCGCTTCCTCGATACGCTCTTTCATCGCTCTTACATGACAGGATACTATTTAACCCCAGATGAATCAATTTTTAGCATTAGATGGAACGACCTTGGATCCACTTCTTGGAATGACTTCATCCCGCTCGGTTTCGAGCCCTTTTTTTCATCGAGATGCACGTTCCGGTTCGAAATCTCTCTTCATCGCGGTATTCTCAAGCGTTCTTGTGAAGGTTGTACCCGTTCTCGTCTGATGCTAGGGCAGCATTAGAAATGACGAGACGAGCGGGTAGTCCTTCTCGCGTCATCCAATTGTATGATTGCAATCATTATGCACATTACAAGCATTACAGTCAAGAGTTATTATACTCCTTCCGCAATCATACACGCATGGAGCAGGAGGTGAACCCAGAGGTCTGCGACGAGGTCTTGTATCTCACGTACAAGGCACGGATCTATCCGAACTCGACTCAGGAGAAGGCGATAACGGCCAACATCGAGAACAACCGCTACGTGTTCAATCTGATGGTCACCTACTGCAAACTGCACATCGAAGGATACGGCAGGCTCCCATCCCTGAACGATCTCAATAGATTCGGGACCCTGATCTGGAAGAGGTGCCCCTTCTTCCATGACATGTATCAGAACAGCATGAACGATACCGCAAAGCGTGTTCTGATATCCTACAGGAGATGCCTGGAGAAGGCCCATGC
>LVVU01000008.1:2341-4083 GCA_006954465.1 Candidatus Methanoprimaticola hominis | reverse complement strand
CTCCGGAAGCGAGCGGATCACGGCGAGTCCGTCGGTGCAGGTGATGACCTTGGCCGATGCGATGGAGCTCACGGCCTGTTCCGCAGCATGCCTGCCTATGCCTGCAGGGACCTCGAACGAGGTGTAGCGTCTCCTTCCCCTGACGGACTTCACGGTCATACCCCGGCTCACCGTCAACGCGGATATAACGTTTCCCGAGGTTTAGGAACGACTTATTTTGCTCTCATCATCGATCCGTCCCGTCACTCGTCCGGTCAAATCACCATTCGAGCGATGTTGTTACTAATTCAAAATTCGTGTTAATTCCTAGCTGGATGAATACCAATCCAGCTTTTCAGATATAGCCAGCATTTTCAATCGTTGAACCTCTGCATTTTTTCGTATTTAAATCATGTACAATTGATGCTATCAGGAATTTTGCTTCGTATCCTTACGAAGCATTGTCTCAAAATCAACTAAGAAATCTGTTGTATTATCACATAGGATAAGATAAAAAATCAAGTTTTTCAGAAGTGCTGGCTATTCGTAATTTAGTCTACCCTAAATTTTTTAGGTGTTTCAAAAAACTCCAGACTGAAAAACGACGAATAAAATGAATGCTTGTTTATAATGATTGTGTAGTAGTGATTAAAATACTGATGACACTTATCACGACTCGTTCCAAACACCAAGTTGGTAACGGAGGCAATGACTTGAGCAAATCGGCATTGGTTATCGGTGGAGGAATCGCAGGAATCCAGTCTTCGTTGGATCTTGCAGACCGTGGCATTCACGTCTACCTGGTGGAGAAGAACCCCACCATCGGAGGCGTAATGTGCCGTCTGGACAAGACCTTCCCTACGAACGACTGTTCCGCGTGTATCCTCTCCCCCAAGATGGCGGACTGCGCCGGACACCCCAACATCGACGTTCTGACCTACCATGAGGTCCAGAAGGTCGAGGGCGAGGCGGGCAACTTCAAGGTTACCGTCCTCAAGAAGGCCAGGTACGTCAACCCCAAGGAGTGTACGGGCTGCGGCGACTGTATCGCCAAGTGTCCCGTGAAGAACATCCCCGACGAGTACGAGTTCGGGCTTGTGAACAGGAAGGCTATCTACATCCCGCACGCTCAGGCTGTGCCCCGTGTCGCCATCATCCAGGGCGACCGTTGCAACATGATCCAGAAGGGCAAGTGCGGACTGTGCGCCAAGAACTGCGGCAAGGGAGCCATCCACTACGACGACAAGGACGAGATCATCACCCTCGAGGTCGGATCCATCGTTGCCGCTCCCGGATTCCAGGTATGGAGCGCCGAGACCGCCACCGAGTACGGATACGGCAGGTACCAGAACGTCGTCACCGCCATCGAGTACGAGAGGCTCATGTGCGCGTCCGGACCCCACAGGGGACACATCGTCGTTCCCTCCAGCGGAGAGGACCCCAAGAAGATCGCCTACATCCAGTGCTGCGGATCCAGGTCCCAGAAGACCGGATGGAAGAAGTACTGCTCGTCCGTGTGCTGCATGTACGCCGTCAAGCAGGCCATGATCACCAAGGAGCACGGAGACCTCCAGGAAGACATCTTCTTCATGGACATCAGGTCCTACGGAAAGGAGTTCGAGGCCTACATCCACAGGGGAGAGAACGAGTACGGCATCAACATGCACAGGGCCGCCCGTGTCTCCAACATCGAGGAGGACCCCGAGACCAAGAAGCTGACCGTGAACTACACCAACGCCGACGGCGACGCCGTCTTCGATGAG
>LVVU01000008.1:0-2314 GCA_006954465.1 Candidatus Methanoprimaticola hominis | reverse complement strand
ACAAGCCCGAGGAATTCAGCGCGCCGCTTGCCACCGTCAGCGTGCTCAACGAGTACGGATTCTGCAAGACTTCCGTCTTCCACCCCCTGGAGACCACCAGGCCCGGTATCTTCGTGACCGGAGCCTTCGCCGCCCCCAAGGACATCCCCACCTCCGTCGCCGAGGCATGCGGATCCGCCGCCAAGGCCGGAGCATGGATCGTCGACAAGGACTTCACCCCCTGCGCACCCAAGGTGTACCCGCCCGAGAAGGATGTCGCCGGAAAGGAGCCCAGGATCGGAGTATGGGTCTGCCACTGCGGAATCAACATCGGATCCGTGGTCGACGTCCCGGCCGTCGCCGAGTACGCCAAGACCCTGCCCAACGTCGTTCTGTCCGAGGAGTCCCAGTACGCTTGCGCCCAGGACTGCCTGGAGTCGATCTCCAAGGCCATCTCCGAGTACGACCTCAACAGGGTCGTCGTCGCATCCTGTACCCCGAGGACCCACGAGCCCCTGTTCAGGGAGGCCTGCAGGAACGGAGGACTGAACAAGTACCTCTACAACATGGCTAACATCCGCGACCAGTGCTCCTGGATCCACATGCACGAGCACGAGGCCGCCACCGCCAAGGCGAAGGACCTCCTCAGGATGGCCATCGCCAAGGCACGTCTTCTCGAGCCCCTCGTCGGAGCCGAGATCCCGGTCACCAACGCCGCCGCCATCATCGGTGGAGGAATCACCGGAATGACCGCCGCTCTCGACATCGCCGCCCAGGGATACCCTGTCCACCTCGTCGAGAGGGAGAAGGAGCTGGGAGGATTCGCTCGCAACTTCCGCTTCAAGGAGGACGGAGTCGATGTCCAGGCATATCTCGCTGACACCATCAAGAAGGTCACCGAGAACCCCCTGATCACCGTTCACCTCGGAGCAACCGTCAAGGACATCCCCGGATACGTCGGCAACTTCAAGCTCCAGCTCGCCGACGGCGGAGAGTACCCCGTCGGAGCCGTTCTGTTCGCAGTCGGAGCCGCCGCGTACGAGCCCACCGAGTACAACTGCGGAAGCGACAGCAAGGTCATGACCCAGATCGCCGCTGAGAAGAAGATCGACGACGGTTCCTTCAACGGAAAGAACGTCGTCTTCATCCAGTGCGTCGGATCCAGGAACGACAAGGTCGCCTACTGCAGCAGGGTGTGCTGCGCCCAGTCCTGCAGAGAAGCCATCAAGATCAAGATGGCCGACCCCACCGCTAACGTCACCATCATCCACAAGGACATCAGGACCTACGCCTTCCGCGAGGAGCTCTACCTAAGGGCCTGCCAGATGGGTGTCAAGTTCCTGAGGTACTCCGAGGGACAGCCCCTGCCCGACTACAGCGGAGACGTCGTCAAGGTCTTCGATGCCACTCTCGGAATGGACGTCGAGATCCCCGTCGACACCGTCATCCTCGCCGCCGGAATCGCTCCCGACAGAGAGAACAAGGAGAACCTCGCCAAGATGGTCAAGGTCCCCATCTCTAAGGACGGATTCTACTTCGAGGCCCACCAGAAGCTGAGGCCCGTCGACTTCGCCACCGAGGGTGTCTACGTCGCAGGAGCAGCCCACTGGCCCAAGTTCATGGATGAGTGCATCGCCCAGGCGTCCGGAGCAGCCTCCAGGATGCTGACCGTCATCTCCAAGGACAAGATCATCTCCGAGGGAATCACCGCTGTCGCCAACCCCGACAGGTGCGACGGATGCGGCGTCTGCGTAGGATGCTGCGACTACAACGCGGTCTCCCTGGTCGCCCAGCCCGACGGAGGCTTCAAGAGCTTCGTCAACGCCGGTCTGTGCAAGGGATGCGGATGCTGCGTCGCTTCCTGCCCCGCAGGTGCGATGGAGCAGAGAGGCTTCAGGTCCAAGCAGATCATCGCCGAGATCGATGCATGCCTCGACTACCCCGTAGGAGGACAGTGATTACCATGGCAGATTTCGAACCGAGAATCGTGACATTCTGCTGCAACTGGTGCTCGTACGCCGGAGCTGACGGCGCCGGAGTCGCCAGGCTGCAGATGCCCACCAACTTCCGTATCATCAGGACCATGTGCTCCGCCCGTGTCGACCCCGAGTTCGTTCTCAGGGCCTTCGCCAAGGGCGCAGACGGCGTCATGGTGCTCGGATGCCACCCCGCTGACTGCCACTACATCGGAGGCAACTACAGGGCCAGAAGGAGGGTCGCCCTCCTGAGGATGGTCCTGGAGCAGTACGGATTCGACCCCAAGAGGCTCAAGCTCGAATGGGTATCCGCTTCCGAGGGAGAGAAGTTCCAGAAGACAATCGTCGAGTTCGTTGAC
>LVVU01000007.1:1727-4062 GCA_006954465.1 Candidatus Methanoprimaticola hominis | reverse complement strand
ACAAGAATCTGGTGAATCGCAGGAAGAACACCATCGACCGCATCGCCCACGATGCGGTCTATCTTCACGACGGGATAGCCATGGAGGACCTCAGCGTGGAACAGCTGAGGTCCAGATCCCGTTCGAGGAGGATGACGAACCAGTACAACGATGCTTCTATAGGACGGATACGCACCAGGATCGCGGAGGGGGCTGCAAGCGCTCGCCGCGAGATCGCACTGGTGGATCCTAGAGGAACGTCGCAGACATGCTCGGGATGCGGACGCGTCGTGAAGAAGGACCTGAGCGTGAGGGTGCACAGCTGCCCCGGCTGCGGCCTCATCATCGACCGCGACATCAACGCAGCCAGGAATAACTTGAACCGCGGGTGGGCCTGCCACCCCGACCCGGTCTGATGGTCGAATCGCCCCGCACTCGGGCACGATGAACGGTGTAGTGCTAGATTTCCGTTCATCTTAGGTTATACTATCGGTACCGGTGATGAGGACCAATTTTGTAAATGGATCATCATCGAAGACTGTATTGAGACCGGACTTCGACACCTGCTCCATACAAACACACGTACCCACGCACATCATGAAGCTACAGATTCCGAAATCGGATTGCACTGAAAATGCCAATTGTCATATCACAACTCCCTTGAAAAATGTGATGAAATCGAAAAAACTCCCTTGAAAAATGTTTAATACTTTTGTCCAGATTATAAATCGTGTTCAGAAGGAAGATCACCGATACACTTCTCACATGGAAAGAATCCGGATTATGCAGGAAGAAGGCGGCGGTTGTAAAAGGACTCAGACAGATTGGAAAGACCGTCACCGTCAGACAATTCGCTTCCGAGAACTATGAGAACGTCGTGTACGTGGACTTCAAGAAGACCATATCTGCCAGATCCGCTTTCGAAGGCGACATCGATGTCGATGCCATAACGTTAAGACTCACTGCCGTACTGCCGGATGCGAAATTCGTTCCTGGAAGAACCGTCATCGTATTGGACGAGATACAGGAATGCGCAAGGGCACGCTTCAGCATCAAATCGTTCATCGAAGACGGACGCTATGATGTCATTGCCACCGGTTCGCTCCTGGGGATCAGAGGATATAATCGCAAGGATCGTGACATCCCCATCGGTTTCGAGCACACAATACACATGTATCCGATGGATTTCGAGGAATTCCTCTGGGCGAAGGGTGTTGGATCCCAGATCCTGAACCATGTGCGCGAATGCTACCTCGAGAGAAAACCTGTGGACGAACCGATCCATTCGATCATGATGTCTCGTTTCCGTGAATACGTCTGCGTAGGAGGGATGCCCTCTGTGGTAGATGCATTTGTAGAGAAGAACGATATGAATGTCGTGAGAATGGAGCAACGCGATCTCGTAGAGCAGTACCGGGACGATTTCGGAAAATATCTGGATGAGAACGGGAACGAGGTGACCGACATGGAGATGCTCGGTCGCATAAACCAGGTGTTCGATTCCATCCCCTCCCAACTGAGCAAGGAGAACAAGAAGTTTCAGTATTCCATCCTCTCCAAGAATGCAAGAGGGAAGACGTATTCCTCTTCGATCCAGTGGCTGTCCGATTACGGACTTGTGAATATATCGTACAATCTCATGAACCTGCAACTGCCTCTGAAAGGGAATCGGGACGACTCGGTTTTCAAGGTGTACATGGCCGATACAGGCCTATTCGTCTCCATGCTTGACCGTGGGATCTATTCGAACATCCTATCCGGAGACATGCACACATACAAAGGTGCCGTGTTCGAGAACGTGATCTCGGATATCTTGAATAAAAATGGAGTCCGGTTGTATTACTATCATAAAGACAGCGGACTCGAGGTAGATTTCATATCGGTTCATTCTGGCAAGGTCTGTCTCATCGAGGTCAAATCTCATACGGGAAACACCAAATCGGCCAAGGTCGTGATGAGCGATAAGAAGAACCAGGACGTGGACTTCTGCTTCAAGCTGGGCGACTACAACGTAGGGTTCATGAACGGGATCCTGACACTTCCCGTATACATGGCACCATTGATGGCTGCGGAACTGTCCGACGAGTGATAACACCGTTGCATCCATAGACAGACCGCCTTCTTCTTCAAGCATCTGACTTTCGAAGAACGACTCACGGCCTCGGATCGGATGGAACCTGCGATACCCTCGGAATCCTTCCGATCGCCCCCGTCGGTTCACTCGTCGATGGCTTCGATATAGAAGGAGACGGGCCTGAATCCGTCGTTGCAGGAGATCATGGCCGAATGCCTGTTCTTCATCCATCCGTCGAAGAAGTCGCCCCCGCCCTCGGAAAGGACCTTCACGAAGGGATAG
>LVVU01000007.1:0-1720 GCA_006954465.1 Candidatus Methanoprimaticola hominis | reverse complement strand
TCTCGCAGAATCCCTCAGGCCTTTCGCAGCCGTTGGTTATCCACACATCGCCGACGCAGACATCACATGGATGCTCCATAGGATTCTCGTATAGCTCCATCAGATCGCGGTATTCGGTCTTCCTCACCGCAGTTATCCTGCAATTGACCATACAGTACACCAACGACCGCCGGATATATGAGGCCGCTCGATGGACAGAGGGAGGAGGTGCCCGGCGATATCGACCGAGCACCGGATCCATGGAAGAAGTCGAAGGAGGATCGGGATCAGGAGGGTCTTCTCCTGCCGCATTTGGGGCAGACGCCGTCCTCGCCGAAGCGGGTTCCGCAACGGGAGCAGATCCCTTGGTAGATCTCCATGTACTCGTTCTTGGGGGAGGGCTTGGTGTACACGAGGGCGAAGAGGATCAGGAAGATCATCAATCCCGAGGATAGGGCCCCCATGGCGACCATGCCTGCTGTGCTGTCGGGATCCTGCGAATACAGGAAGACAGCATAGGCGAGACCGGCCATCAGGACCGCCGTAACGGCGATGCCGATGATAGCCATCGTCTTCTGCTTCATGGATGATGCATCCAATAGCCGTATTTCTGTATATCCCCGCCGGACGGTCACCTGCGACGACTGTCCAGACCGAGGGATTCGCGTATCGCGGCCTCATCCCTGTCGAAGGTGGGCACGGGGATGTTCGGCTTGTGGATCCTGCAATAGACGACCGCGGATGCGGGAAGCACGATGCCGATGAGTATCCCGGCCGCGACCAGCATGTATTTCTCGAAGATCATGCCGAAGACCATCATTATGAAGAACGTGAAGAACCCGACCATGATGCTCATCATCAGGAACGTCTGCCCCTTGGTGCCGTCGAAGTTCCTGTAGACCTCGACCTCGGATTCGGAGAAGACCCCTAGGGACTCGAACTGCTTCGCACGCTCGATGTCGCGAGCGGCGTTGCGCCTGTCCAGAACGGCATCCATATACCAGACGTCGGAGTTGTCCGAACCCATCTGCATCGCCCTCGACAGAAGCGACCTCGCCACATCGGCGTCGCCGTCGTACATCGAGTACTTGACGAGCTTCAGGGTGTTCACGAGTTCGGACGAGCGGTCCATCCTGACGTCGACCCTTCCCACGACTGCTTTATCGTTGATGATCTGCCGACCGCAATGTATGCAGTAGCCGGAGATCATGGAGTCCTCCATCTTTACCTCCCCTCCGCAGTGGGGGCATGTGCATGCGACGAGTGTCATCCCTATCACCGAGCCAGTGGCTCGAAGGGACATCGCAGGCGCCCTAATATACAAATCCCTGCACCTGCCGCCGATACGTCGCGACCGTCGCCTTCGTTGGTCACATTTAAGTAAAGGCAAGCATAACGGCAAATACCCGTGCCATGTGATAGCACACAGCAGAGGTCCGACCATGACGTTCTGGAACGAAGAGATTGAAACGATGCCGCGCGAGGAGCTGGAGAAGATGCAGCTGAAGCTGCTGAAGGCCAAGGTCCGCGAGATGTACGAGAAATCCGAGTTCTTCCACGAGAGGATGAGGTCCGTCGATCTCACTCCGGACGACATCGTCGACTTCGAATCCTTCCGCAAGGTCCCGTTCATGAGGAAGAGCGACCTCAGGGACAACTATCCCGACAAGCTCTTCACCGTCCCATACGACGACATAGTCAGGGTCCACGTGTCCTCCGGAACGACAGGCAGACCCACGGT
>LVVU01000006.1 GCA_006954465.1 Candidatus Methanoprimaticola hominis | reverse complement strand
GTTGGTCAGACGGCCGTAGATGTTCCCTGCGTCCTTCAGACCGAAACGGTCCGCCGCATGCTGCGAGTTGTGGAACACGTAGGAGGTTGTCAGGTAGATGGGCACGGCCCTGGAGTCGGTGGCGGGATCCGCCTGTTCCTGGCCCACATGGAGCTGGAGCGTCTCGAACCTCTGTCCCTGCTTGTTGTTGGGTCCTTTGGGTATGTTTGTTCCGGTCATTGTAATCACCGATTTCGTCTGGATCCGTGTATTCGGGGTTGTTATTTAAATCCTACTATTCCCGTAGGATTTGGATAAATTATTCTTTGAAGAATATCGATATTCCGAATGGAAACGCAGGATAATTACGTCTGAAGCCTTCCCCGGGATCATGGAGAGGTACATCCTCATCGATCACACTGCGGACATGATGGTCAAGGCCTTCGGAAGGACGCTGGAGGAATGCTTCGGCAACGCCGCGTACGCGCTATTCGACCAGACCGTGGACCTTTCGAACATCGGAACGGATGAGATCCGCGAGATCCGCGTCAGCGGCGATGACGACGAGGACAGATTGTATTCCTTCCTTTCCGAGATGCTGTTCATAGAGGATGCGGAGAACCTCATCCTGAAGGACTTCGATGTGAGATTCGACGGGGACGACGTCGTCTGCACCGCCAGAGGGGAGACCCTGGACAGGAGCAGGCACAGGCTCAGATCCGAGGTCAAGGCCGTCACATATCATATGATGGATATAGACAGGGACGAACCCTCGGTCACGGTCCTGTTCGACGTCTGAACGACGCCCTCCCCGAAAGGAGGGGCGCCGACATCGTCGGAACAGGGTCCAGATAAACCTATATTACAATCCCCGCCATTCTCCGGCCATCATGCTCAGACTTGGTTGGTTCTCCACCGGAAGGGGCCCCGGGTCCCGCAATCTGCTCAAGGCCGTCATGGACCGCAAGATCGCGGGGAAGCTCGACGTCGAGATCTCGTTCGTATTCTGCAACTGGTCGAACGAGGAGGCGGACAACCCCAAGCGCGAGCAGCGCCAGATGTTCTTTGACATGGTCGAAGGATACGGCATACCACTCGTCACCGCATCCTGGAAGGAGTTCGAGCCCGAACTCAGGGAGAAGGACGAGGCCGCGTGGCGCATCGAGTACGGGAGGGTCCTCAGGAAAGCCGTGAAACCCTACGACTTCGACCTGGGCATCCTCGCGGGATACATGCTCTGGATGGACGACGAGACCTGCGAGGCCTTCGACATGCTGAATCTCCATCCCGCCCTCCCGGACGGTCCGAAAGGGACCTGGCAGGAGGTCATCTGGCAGCTCATCTCCGAGAACGCCGACAGACAGGGCGCCATGATGCACGTCTGCACCGAGGAGTGGGACCGCGGAGCGGCCATCACCTACTGCGGATTCCCCATCCGCGGACCCGGGTACGACGAGCTCTGGGCGGACCTCGGGAGAAGGCTCGAGACCGAGAGTCTCGAGGACATCAAGAAGAACGAGTACCTGGACAACCCGCTGTTCAAGAAGATCAGGGAGGACGGCGCGAAGCGCGAGCTCCCCCTCATCACCGAGACCGTATCCGCATTCGCCGACGGAAGGGTCAGGATCGTGGACAAGAAGCCCGTCGCTTCGAGCGGGGAGCTGAAGGGCGCATACGACCTGTCCGATATGGTCGACAAGGCCCTGGAGGAGCGATCATGTCCGGAGAATTCGACCCCGCCGAAGAGCTCGGACTGTTCCCGGACAGGATGCTGATCACCAATCTGAGCGGATTCATCCTCAGGAACAACACGCTCCGCGACGTCTGCGCCAGATTCATACGCAACGGGGAGCACTTCTACGACGTCGTCATGAGGTACGACTCGCTCACCGCATACGTCCTGGGAAGGGACGAGGCCACCGCAGGGAACACCGTGAAGTGGGTCATGCCCTTCCTGAAGGCCAACGGCGCCTCCGACTACCTGCTCAAGAAGGCCTATTCCGAGACCATGCAGCTCATGCCCGGTGCCGAGGATGCCCTCAGGTACATCTCCAGGCTCCTTCCGACGCACGTCTCCACCTCGCTCTACGAGCACGCATGGATCGACCTCGCGGAGAGGATCGATGCCCCGCTCTGCGATGTCTTCTGCTCCAAGGTCGACATGGACCACATGGAGTTCGGCAGGAGCGACGCCAGGAGGGTCCGCGAGATCTGCGAGAGAATCACCTCCCTCAAGATCCCCAGGACCGTGTACGAGCTCAACGTGCCCATGGAGGTCAACGAGAAGGACGTCAGGATCATCCGCACCATGGACGACATCCTCAAGGAGGAGATCCCGGGGCCCCGCCATGGGATTCATGGAGTCGGTGAACGCCGTCACGTCCCACCGCAAGGCGTACCAGCTCCTGGACATCAGGAAGCAGTCGAGCATAGACCTCGACTCCACCATGTACATCGGAGGAGAGGACACCGACTACCAGTGCCTCGACCTTGTGAGGGATGCAGGAGGAGTGGCGTTGTCGTTCAACGGAACGGACTTCGCGGTCAGGGGATGCAACATCGCCATCCTGTCGAGGGACGCCACCGTCGGAGCCGTCTTCGCGTCGCTGTTCAACGACAGGGGCATCGAGGCCATCCTCGATCTCGCCGAGAACTGGAACAGGAACTATCTGAAGAACTGCGATTTCCCGGACAGGAACCTCCTGGACAGGATGCTGGCGGCCCATCCGAGGAAGCTCCCCGAGGTGTACGCGGTGGACGGCAGCAACGTCGACGAGGTCGCGGAGCTCAGCGCCGAGTTCAGGAAGAAGGTCTTCCTCCGAGCGGGACATCGAGCGCGTCCGCTCCTGCGGATCGAATTTTGAGAAGATGGTGCTCTGGACGGGATTCGAACCCGTGTGTCGGCCTCGAAAGGGCCGAATGATTGGCCGCTACACTACCAGAGCGCAAGCACACCCATAAATCAACCATTAATAAGGTTATCCGCCGGAACGACGGCCCCCGTGCTCCCGTCCCGTCGTATTGGAACGGTCCGCCGGCGGAATCCCGACCATCCATCTTATACTTCGAACGCGAGACATGTCCATGAATTCGAGAGCATCGGGCAGGATCCTGGCCCTGGTCATCGTGGCCGTGGCGGTCGCCCTCGCATTCGGAATAGTTCTCGGGAACGACGCCTCTGACCGGGTGTTCCCCCTTCCCGTCGACGAGGAGGACAAGACGTACCTCCCCGCGGACGAGGCGGAGAAGCAGTACAACGCCACGATAGACAGCATGCTGGAGGAGCTGAGATCGGCATCCGATGTGGACGATATGGCCACGGCCATCTACGACGGGTACGAGGCCCTCGTCGATACGATCAATCAATACGTCTGGATGAATCTGGATTACAGCATCCATCCCGCCGAATACGCCGAAGAATACCAGAAATGGTCTCTGATCAACGACACGGCCCTGAACACATACAGGTCCGCCCTCCGCGAGGTGCTGATCTCCGATACCACCGGGCGGATGGAGAAGGCCCTGGACAGCGTGGGCATAGACCCCGCCGACATCAGGGACGAGGAGCCTCTGACCCCCGAGGAGAAGGCCCTCCTCGACAGGCAGACGCAGCTCGTCACGGAATACGACGACATCATGTCGAGGGAGTATTCCAGGACGGTGAACGGGATCACCGTCACCTCCTCCAACTACAGCAGCGTCGGGAACCTCACACTCCAGCAGCGGACCGAGGCGTACTACGGCCTCCTGTACGACAGATGGTACGATGCGGCGGAGGTCTACGCCCAGCTCGTGGACGTCAGGAACGAGTATGCGACCATCCAGGGGTACAGCGACTACGCCGAGTACAGCTACGGGAACATCTACAGCAGGGACTACGGCCCGGACGACGCGTGGACGTTCACGGAATGCACCGGCGAGGTGTACGAAAGGTATGCCGAGCTCGGCGATATGATCTCGAGCGACCCGACGCTCAGCTACTCGAACCTGAACTGGCTGAGGTCCCTCGACCACGACGGGGCCCTGAACATTCTGAGGGCGCACGAGTCGAACGTCGGCGGCGACCTCCCGGATCTCGTCGACTACATGAAGAGATACGATCTGTTCTACATCTGCGAAAACTCGGACTCGTTGAACTCCGCATACACGATCCAGATCTTCAATCAGAACAGCGCCCTGATCTTCCTGGGAGCGCCGTACACCGGGATCCCGCTTGTGACCACGCTCGTGCACGAGTTCGGACATGCATCCTATATATGCCTGAACAGCAACAGCCAGACATGCTTAGACGTCATGGAGATCCAGTCCCAGGGGAATGAAGCGCTGTTCTATGCCGCCTGCGGAGGATACCTCATGAGGGGATCGGATTCGATGGCCGCCGACGGGATCAGCGATCTGATGTACACCGTCTGGACCGCCGGGCTGTGGACCCAGTTCGAGCTCTGGGCCTACGAGACTCCACGGTGTAGATCTCCATCATGTCGTAGTACTTCTCGTCGATCATGACGTCCTTGCCGTTGTCCTTGGGGATGAGCGCGATCTTGATCCCGGCCTCCGCGGCCTCGCATGGGTGCAGGTGCCCCATCTGTTCCAGTCCCCTCTGTATTACGTGAGCTACGCCACCTCTGCACTCAATGCGCTGGAGATCTACGAGATCGCGGTCGACGACTTTGACAAGGCCCGCGACCTGTATCTCGATGTCGTCTACCTGAAGGACATCGACGGCTACATCGATACGGTGGAGAGGACCGGATTGACCAACGCACTGGGAAAGGATGCGGCGACGGATATCGTCGACAAGGCGCTGGAAGCGTTGAAGAGACAGGTCGCATCGACATGAGGGATCCGCGGGGGTCAGGAACAGCCTCCGCCCCCGGATCTCCGGGCGAAAAACGGCCCGATAGCCGGGACTGAGAAAACCTTTTAAATACTAGTCCTCTTCATGGCTTCCCCAAGAGTGATTGATATGGTCGACAACCAGCCGCTGGAGAGTCCGGATGCGGATGTCACGCGCGTCCGCCTTCCGAATATCAAGGAGAATGAGATGTTCGGGATAGCTGACCAGCTGCTCGGCGCATCCAAGATCAAAGTCATGTGCGAGGACGGGGTGTCCCGTGTCGGACGCATCCCCGGGAAGATCAAGAAGAGGATGTGGATAAGAGAGGGAGACCTCCTCATCGTATCCGTCTGGGACTTCCAGCCGGACAAATGCGACGTCCGCTTCAGGTACACCCGCACACAGGCGGTCAACCTCAGCAAGAGGGGCAAGGTTCCCAAGAACCTGGACATCTTCTGAAGCCCCATGACCTCCTACGAGGAGGCGTACGCGTACCTCGAGAGGCATGTGGACGCCCTGAAGACCCGATGAGCGCCAGACCGATGCGGAGGTCTTCGACAGGAAGACCCTGCTGACGATCTACGACTTGATGACGTCGGGCTACATCGACGTCGTCCACTACCCCATATCGACGGGGAAGGAGGGCAACGTCTTCTACGCCACCGACGAGGAGGGCGACGGGATGGCCCTGAAGATCTTCAGGACCTCCACCTCCACGTTCAAGAGGGTGGCCAAGTACATCGAGGGGGACCCCAGGTTCAGGGGCGTCACCGGCAACAGATGGCGCATGATCTACACCTGGGTCAACAAGGAGTTCAAGAACCTGGCCAGATACGCCGAGGCCGGGATACCCGTGCCGGAACCCATAACGTTCCAGCAGAACTGCCTCCTCATGGAGTTCATCGGCGACGAGAGCGGGCCCGCACCGCAGCTCAGGGACGTCGTCCTCGACGACCCCACGGAGACCTACGACGAGGTCATCTCCTTCATCATCGACGGATGGAAGGACGCGCACCTGGTCCATGGGGACCTGAGCGAGTACAATATACTCATGTGGGACGGGCAGCCCATCATGATCGACGTCGGGCAGGCTATGACCACCGACAATTACAACGCGAAGGACCTTCTGGAAAGGGACATCCGCAACATCAACGCGTTCTTCAGGAAGAGGGGTGCTGACGTCATCGAGGACAAGGTCGTCTTCGAGGAGACCGTCAACGGCAAGGACGACGACGTCGAGGAGGAAGAGGAATGAGATCCATCAGAATACCGGCCGACAGGGTCGGTACGCTCATCGGGAAGAAGGGAGAGATCAAGAAGACCCTCCAAGACATCTCCGGCATCAAGATCGACATCAATACCGAGGAGGGGGAGATCGTCCTCCACGACGACGTCGAGCTCGAGGACCCGCTCAAGGCCCTGCAGCTCATGGATGTCGTGAAGGCCGTAGGAAGGGGATTCAACCCCGACAAGGCCATGAGGCTCTTCGAGGACGACGAGTACCTTGAGGTCGTGGACCTGAAGGAGTTCATCGGCGAGAGGAGCGGGCAGATGCACAGGGTCCGCGGAAGGCTCATCGGGAAGGACGGGAAGACCCGTCGCATCATCGAGGACCTCACCGGGGTTGACATGGTCATCTACGGCAACACCGTAGGACTCATCGGCAACTCGATCAGTCTGCCCGTCGCCAAGCATGCGGTGGAGCTCATCCTCCAGGGGAGCGAGCACGCCACGGTATACCACTATCTGGAGAGCCAGCGTCCCCGCCTCAGGATCGCGGAGATGGGATTCGACCTCTGAGGGATTATCATGGACGAGTGGATCGCCGAGAACATCGAGGCAGCCCGCGGGCTCGCCTCCGAAGGACTGTGCGACAGGTGCCTCGGACGCATGTTCGGAAAGATCGGCACCGGGATGACCAACGACGTCCGCGGACGCATGATCCGCGATGCCCTCTCCGAGATGGGCGAGGACCTGCCCGCTGCGGACCTCTGCCCCGTGTGCGAGGACGTTTTCAGCCTCATGCCCCGCTTCGCCGAGAACGTCGCCGAAGCCGTCAACGAGGTGGAATCCGAGAACTTCCTCGTCGGGACCAAGGTCGAACCCTCCATCGTCGAGACCGAGAAGGCGCTCTGGGAGAAGTACGGCCTGGAGAACCCCGAGGCCATCAAGTCCGAATTGAACCGCGAAATCGGGAAGCTCGTGCTCCCTCTGGTCCACCGCAGGGTCGAGTTCAAGAACCCGCAGGTGGTCGCTCTCGTCGACACCCGCTTCGGGGATGTGAAGCTGGATATCGCCCCCTTGTTCATCGGAGGGCGCTACAACAAGTACAGCCGCGAGATCCCCCAGACCATCTGGCCCTGCAGGGAGTGCCACGGCAAGGGATGCCCCCACTGCCACGGCAAGGGGAAGATGTACGAGACCTCGGTCCAGGAGATCATCGGGAACATCGCCCTCGAGATGGCGGAGGGGGACGAGCACTTCTTCCACGGCATGGGCAGGGAGGACATCGACGCCCGCATGCTCGGAGACGGAAGACCATTCGTCCTCGAGATCAGCCAGCCGAAGAAGAGATTCATCGACCTCGACGAGCTCGAGAAGAGGTCGTCCGCAGGGGAGATGGCCGCGTTCAACTCGCTGCATTTCGTGCAGAGGGAGGCCGTCGAACGGTACAAAGGCGCCGCATCCGACAAGATTTATCGCGTGCGCGTGAAAGCCGACGGCAAAGTTAATAAAGAAACAGTAGTTGAGGTCGCCTTATCGTTCAAGGACGCCGATATAGACCAGAGGACTCCACGCCGCGTCGAGCACAGAAGGGCCGACCTGGTGAGACACAGG
>LVVU01000005.1 GCA_006954465.1 Candidatus Methanoprimaticola hominis | reverse complement strand
ACTCAGGTTCCTAGAGATAGACGCCCGCATCCCCAGCCAGACCCCCGCCGCGATCTACACGGCCACCGGAATCAACCTGCTGGAGATGCTCGTGGCATCGAAGACCGGAGCGAGGGTCTCCGTCAGGAGGACCGGTCGCTGCGGAATATACTGGCATCTCAGATTGAAGGACGGGGTTCTGAGGACCACGGGGGAGAAGGAGTTCTCCCATGTGGACCGTCCGCTGATGAAATCGGGGCTCTTCGGCTCCGACGATTCCATAACCGACTATGCTCCGGGCAGGAAGGAATGGCACGGGACCTTCATGGTCTCCGCCGACTCCCCCTCGGAGGCCGAGGAGAGACGCAGGTCGGTCATCCAAACCATCATGAGGGAGTGCGGAGCGGATTCGTTCGTCGACGCATCCCCAAAGGAGGCATGATTCATGACAAGACTCACATCCGATATGATCTGGGGGGTCCCCGGCGACGAGCTGGACCTCGACACCAGGCTGATGAAGGCTACGGGAAAGACGGTCAAGGGCATCGCCCTGGAGGCCGCGGGACTCGATTGCAGGGACTACGACCTGTCCAGATTCTCCGCCGCGGCGGTCCCCATCACATCCGGACTGGGGATCATCGGCGGTTTCGCGAAGTCCGTCGACGCCATCCTCGACAGGCTCGGGATGAGGAGCCGCGTGACCTCCTCCACCGACGTCACCGGATTCAGGGAGGCGGTGGAGAGCGGAGCGGACATCGTCATGATGTCGGACGACCCCACGTTCGTGGCCTACAACACCAGGGAGAACAAGTTCACCGACAACTCCTGGGGGACCGCCATGGGATACGCCGTCTGCCTCAAGAACGCCGCCAACGGCGTCGAGGGGAAGGACGTCCTCGTCGTCGGAGCCGGAAGGGTCGGAGCCTGGGCCGCGGAGATCCTCGCAGGATGGGGAGCCGAGGTCAAGGTCACCGACATCGTCTTCGAGAAGGCGGAGGCGCTGGCATCCGTCGGGGCCACTCCTCTGAAGAACGTGGAGAAGGCGATCTCCGAGAACACCCTCGTCATAAACGCCGCTCCGTACATCATCCCGGGTGAGATCATCGCTCCGGGATCCATCATCTCGAGCCCCGGGGTCCCCCACTACTACGACCTCGAGGGAAGGACGCGCTGCAAGGCGATCATCCACGATCCATTGGAAATCGGGACGGCCGTCATGGCGGTACAGCGCCGCATACACCATTAAGAAGGAGGAGCAGGCATGAGATACGGGATAGCCCTGGACATCGGAACCAGCGGACTGAGATGCCAGGCCATCGACCTGGACACCAAGGAGACCGTCGGGACCGCGATAACGGAACGCCACCCCATCCCCGGGATGAACGTCATAGACCACGTGAACTTCGCCATGAAATCCGGCGAGGATGTGGCCCACGGGCTCATCATCGAGACGGCGAACAAGCTGTTCTCCGAGCTCAACATCGACCTCTCCAAGGTGGAGAAGGTCTGCGTCTGCGGGAATCCGTTCCAGCTCTCGCTCTTCCAGAACATCGAGATCCGCGACCTGGCCTACGCCGGGAAGAACGCCCTCAAGAGCCTGGGCGTCACGCCTCCCAAGAGGGACGGCGCGATCGTCTCCGCCGAGTCCCTCGGACTCAAGGGGATGGACGGAACGGAGGTCACCATCCCTCCCGCCGTCAGGCACGAGATCGGAGCCGACGCCATCGCCATGATGCTCCTCACGGGCATCCTCGACGAGAAGGAGCCCTGCATCGTCGTCGACTACGGCACCAACGCCGAGATGGCCCTCGTCGTCGACGGCAAGATCTACAGCGGATCGGCTGCGGCCGGTCCCGCCCTCGAAGGACAAGAGATCGAGCAGGGCATGCTCGCCGCCCCCGGCGCTCTGAGCGAGATGGAGATCACCGACAGGGGATGGAGATGCTACGTCCTGGACGACACCCTGGCTCCCGTGATGGGCGATCTGGTCGATCCCCTCACCGGAGAGGTCATCGAGGAGGGCCCGATGCACGGCAAGGCCATCGGGATAACCGGAACCGGCGTCATCGCGGCCCTGGCGAACGGCATGTCCGCAGGCATCATCGTCCCCCCGAAGATCAACACCCCCAGCGGGAAGCTGATCCTCCAGGACGGCATCGAGATCTCATCCAACGATGTCGACGAGGCCGGGAAGGCCATCGGAGCGCTCCGCGCAGGATTCCTCACGCTGATGAACGCCGCCGGGATCTGGGTCGACGATGTGAAGAAGGCGTACATGTCCGGCGCATCCGGACTCTACGTCGACGCCAGGAAGGCTCTGACCGTTGGCATGGTCACCCCCGGGGCCAAGCACATCATCCAGTTCGGGAACACGTCCATCGGACTCGCCAGGAAGGTCATCCTGGGCGAGATCGACCTGGACGGGCTCCGCGAATTCGCCCTCCAGCTCCGTGCCGATCACGTGATGTTCGCCACATCGGACGTGTTCAAGAACCTCTACTCCGTCGAGTACTCGGTCTGGTGCACCAGCATGCCCATGTCCATGTACAACGACATGCTGGACATGTACTCGCTCCCGCACATCCCGATCGATCTCGATCCGTCGAAGGTCGAGGTCGACAAGCTCGCCATCCGCGACCTGCCCGATGCGGACAAGTGCAAGGTCAGCATCGTGAGGTCCGGAACGATCCTCTCCGGCGTCGTCGAGGGATGCATCGGATGCAGGAAGTGCGTCAAGGAGTGCCCCGAGAAGGCGCTGTCCATCGAACCCGAGGGCGTATCCGCCTACAGGGCGAGGATAGAATCGGACAGATGCGCCGGAACCGCGTGCCGCAGGTGCGAGCGCGTCTGCCCCAAGAAGGTCCTGCACACGGACAGGCTGAGCCTCACTTGATGAGGATGCTGTCCACTCCGCGGCAGAACTTCAACTCGGCGATGGCCTCGGAGGGTATCCTGCTGTAGACCACGATCTCTAGGACCGCCCTCCCCTCATCGCCGCAATCGTTAACCATGGCCTGTCTGACGGAGACCCCGTAGCTGTAAAGCACGCGGGTCACGTCGGCCAGGATCCCGGGCATGCGGGAGTTCGTCGGCGTCACGATTATCGACGAGCACCCGATCTCGGGAGCCAGATCCACCATCGAGAGAGTGCTCTTCAGCTTGGAGAACTTGGCTTCGAGGTCCGGATCGGCGGTTATGCGCTCCAATGTCGTGCGCACCACCCTGCGATCGACTCCGCAGGCCCTGCCTATGGCGGAATCCCCCTGCTCGACGTCGCCGCAATAGGCGCGTCCGCACTCGACCCTCATTCCGTTCTGAAGAAGCAGCTTGGCGACCTTCTCCTGCGAAGGGTATCCGTCGAATTTGGAGCCTATCACGTCCATGAAGGTGCAATAATAGCATCATTGATAATCATTTCTGTACATCGATGATTATCAGGATGCATAGAAGCATCGCAGGAGGCCCTGTTGATCAGGCTGGCGATGTATCCTGCGCCGAACCCGTTGTCGATGTTGACGACGCTGACGCAGCTCGCGCATGAATTGAGCATCGCGAGCAATGCCGCGACGCCTCCGAAGGATGCGCCGTATCCGA
>LVVU01000004.1:1170-3548 GCA_006954465.1 Candidatus Methanoprimaticola hominis | reverse complement strand
TGGATGATCTCAATCTTGTCCGTAATGAGTGGCGCGGTGATTGGAATTACAGCATTGTTCCAAGATAAAATGTGATTTTATTTCTCACCAAATCCTTAGAATTCTGATGTGATATTATTTAAATACACCTTGTCAATAGGAAGGGTACCGTCAGAGGTCGGTATGATCAGCATCACCGCGTCAATTCTCTCATAAGCAGCGACGTTGTGATCGACGGTGAGGTGTTGGAATGAAGACTCAAACCAGTGATGACGCTCGGAGCATGTTAGCGATTAGTCCCTACAACAAGATTGCTCTGCCAAAGCTGTCTCACGACAGAGGCCCCATCCAGTTGTTTGACACCACGCTCAGGGATGGGGAGCAGGCTCCGGGAATCGCTCTCAGCCCGGATGACAAAGTCAAGATCGCCGAGGTCCTGGACGATTTCGGTGTCGATTATATCGAGGCGGGATTCGCCGTATCGAGCGATATCGAGCGCGAGACCATTACCCGCATCATGGATGCGGGGATGCACGCGACAGTCCTCAGTCTCGCACGTTCGGTCCAACGCGATATCGATGCTGTCGCGGACACGGGCGTCAAGTATATCCACACGTTCATCGGCACCAGCCCGCTCCACCGCGATTACAAGCTCAAGATGACCAAAGAGCAGGTAATCGAGAAGGCGGTCCAGACCGTGGAATATGCGAGGTCCCGCGGCCTCGAGGTCCAGTTCTCCTGCGAGGATGCGACCAGGACCGAACTCGATTACATGATCGAGGTCTACAAGGCCGTGGTCGATGCCGGAGCATGCGCCATCAACGTACCCGATACGGTGGGTGTCATCGTCCCTCAGGGGATGTCTTACCTCATCTCCGAGATCGCCAAGGAGATCAAGGTCCCGATCAGCGTGCACTGCCACAACGACATGGGGATGGCGGTAGCCAACTCCCTTGCTGCCGTGGAGTCAGGAGCCACCATAGTCCAGGCTACCATCGGCGGAATCGGTGAGAGGACGGGAAACGCTTCTCTCGAAGAGGTCGCGGTCAATCTCTTTGCTAACTACGGTGTCGAAACCGTGGATCTCTCCAAGATAGGTACGGTATGCAAGCTTGTCGAACGCACGACAGGTTTCCCTATGGCTTATAACAAACCTATCGTCGGACGCAACGCGTTCGCGCACGAGTCCGGGATTCATGTACACGGCGTCATGTCCAACGCATCCACCTATGAGCCTTTCAAGCCCGAGCTCGTGGGAGTCGATCGCCACATCGTGATAGGCAAGCATTCTGGTGAACATTCTGTCCGCGGCAGGCTCGACGCACTCGGGATCAAATTCCCAGAGGCTCAGATGCCTGAGCTGATGGAGACCATCAAGGAGGCTGCAGTAGGCGATAAGGAGATCGACGATGCGGAGCTCGTGGCCCTTGTCGATAACGTCCTCTACAAGTCCGCCATGGGGGAGGTTGCAGTCAAGCTCGACGGTGTGGCCGTAGTCACAGGCAAAGGAGTCACCAGCACCGCCACCGTTAATCTGGTGGTTTCCGGCGAGAAACGCACGGCGGCCGAGATCGGAGTCGGCCCTGTGGACGCGGCGATGAATGCCATCGCCAGGGCCATGGGCGGCAACTACACGCTCGAGGAGTACAAGCTCGCAGCCATCAACGGCTCGGCGAGCTCGCTGTGCGAGGTCACGGTGATGGTGCGCAACCACGCCCGCTCGGGGACAGGTCTGGTGGTCGGAAAGGCCGTCGGACCCGATGTGGTCCAGACATCGATCGATGCCATGATATCGGCGATCAATCGCGATTACAGTAGAATCAGTGAGTAAAATGGTAGGAAAGACCATCGCGGAGAAGATCCTCTCCAAGAAATCAGGCAAGGACGCCCGTGCCGGGCAGATCGTCATCGCCGACGTGGATTACGTCATGGTGAACGACGTCACCGGCCCCATAGCCTTCAGAGAATACGACAAGCTCGGCACGGATGAGCTGTACAAGGACAAGATGGTCCTCATCCCGGACCACTACGTCCCTGCCAAGGACATCGACTCGGCCGCCCAGGCCAAGGAGATGCGCGAGTTCGCTCAGAAGCACCAGATCCCGAACTACTTCGAGATCGGGAAGAGCGGAGTGTGCCACCAGCTGATGGTGGAGGAGGGCTTCGCAGCCCCCGGCAGGCTCATCGTCGGTGCGGATTCGCACACGTGCACGTACGGTGCGGTGAACGCGCTGTCCACAGGCATCGGTTCCACCGAGGCCGCAGCCGTGTTCGCCACCGGCAAGCTCTGGTTCAAGATCCCCGAGACCATCAAGGTCGTTGTCAAGGGCGAGTTCAACAGATACGTCGGCGGGAAGGACCTAATCCTGAGGATCATCACCGATATCGGCGTGGATGGA
>LVVU01000004.1:0-1147 GCA_006954465.1 Candidatus Methanoprimaticola hominis | reverse complement strand
CGGCGATGTGCAGAACATCAGCGTCCCCGACAGGCTCGCCATCTCCAACATGGCCATCGAGGCCGGAGGAAAGGCGGGGATTTTCCCCTGCGACGACCTCACCCGCGAGTACATCAAGGACTTCGTCCGCGGAGAGTACGAGCCCGTCGAGGCCGATGACGATGCGGTATATTGCAGAACATTGGAATACGATCTCTCGAAGCTCGAGCCCTTCGTCTCCTACCCGCATCTACCCAGCAACGGACGCCCCGTCAGGGAGGCCGACGTCAGGATCGACCAGGCCTACCTCGGATCGTGCACCAACGGGAGGATCGAGGACATGCGCATCGGCGCCGAGATCGTCAAGGGACGCCATGTCGCCCCCGGAGTCAGGATGATCGTCGTACCCGCATCCCAGCGCGTCCTCAAGCAGATGGCCGACGAGGGTCTCATCGACATATTCATCGAGGCAGGAGCATTCGTCTCCGGACCCACCTGCGGAGCATGCCTCGGCGGATACATGGGCATCCTCGCACCCGGCGAGGTCGCCGTCGCATCCACCAACCGCAACTTCATCGGCAGGATGGGAGCGAAGGACTCCTTCGTCTACCTCGCGGGACCCGCTGTCGTGGCGGCTTCCGCCGTCGTAGGGCGTATCGTCACCCCCGATGATCTGGAGGGGATGTGAATGGACGCTATCAAAGGCAGGATATGGGTGTTCGGCGACAACGTCGACACGGATCAGATCATCCCGGCGGAGAGGCTCCTTGCAGCAAATCTCCCCGTACTGAACAAATACATCTTCGAGAAGGTCAGGCCCGGCTTCGCCGCCGAGGTCCGGCCGGGCGACATCCTCGTCGCCGGCAGGAACTTCGGATGCGGATCCAGCAGGGAGCACGCTCCCCTCTCGCTCCGCGAGGCGGGATTCTCCTGCATCATAGCCGAGAGCTTCGCCAGGATCTTCTACCGCAACTCGATGGACACCGGGTTGCTCCTCGTCGAGTGCAAGGTCAATGCCGAGGAGGGCGAGACTGCGGAGGTCGACGTCGATGCAGGCAGGGTCAAGGTGGGCGATAGGGAGTACACGTTCCCAGAGTACCCCCCGTTCATCACTGAGCTCATCAAGACCGGCGGGCTCATGAATCTCATCAAGGAGGGCAAGTTCCAA
>LVVU01000003.1 GCA_006954465.1 Candidatus Methanoprimaticola hominis | reverse complement strand
ATGACAGGGACGGGTTGTGCGTATAATAACAGCTGTCTGTAATGTTTGTAATAGCTATTACTCGGAATCCACCAACTCGCATGTCACCTAGCTTGTAATGCATTGACGCAGGGAGACAATCTGGCCAAGAGTCTGGGGATGGATGTGGATAGCTTTAGGTTGTACTGCATGATCCTCGTTACTCTGATGTCGGCCTCAATCCTCTGCTTCACAGGAATCATCGGATTCGTCGGTTTGTTGGCACCTCACATCGTCAGGTTGATAATTGGAGGAGACAACCGTTACGTCCTTCCCGCTTCCTGCGTATTCGGTTCGGCGTTTCTGCTATTCGCGGATACGGTGACTCGTATGGTAGCAGGAATCGATGTTCCTGTAGGAGCGGTCATGGCATTCTTCGGTGCGCCGCTTTTCCTCTTCATAATATTGCGCAGCAACAGGAGGAGGTGCCTTTATTGAGCGATAATTACACCGATAAGCAGGTGTATTTCAAGGCTCAAAACCGGAAACGGTTATTCATGGTCTTCTTCCTCGTAGTGACGATCGTATCGTTTGTAGTGACGATCGGTTTGAGCAGATATGATGAGATGAGCTTCATCGAAGCGTTTCATGTTCTGGTCCAGCATCTTCTGGGGCATCCTGTTGAAGACGATTTGAAGGACTACATCGTGTGGACCAACCTATTCCCTCGTTCTATCGGTACAGTGTTCGTGGGCGGAGCGTTAGCTGTCGGAGGAGCTGTCATGCAGAGTCTGATGCGCAATCCGTTGGCAGATCCGTATACAACTGGGATATCCTCGGGAGCAGGACTCGGAGCCACGATGGCGATAGTACTAGGAATCTCAGTCATACCCGGTTTGACCGGAAACAGTGCATTGATCGCGAACGCATTCATCCTGTCATTGGTCCCTGCTACCGTGATGATCCTGCTGTCGTGGAAGAAGCAGACGACTCCTTCCGAACTAATCCTGATCGGAGTTGGCGTGATGTATTTCTTCTCTGCATTCACCACGATAATCATGCTGATGGCAGATCCAGGAGACCTGGGCTCGGCTTACATGTGGAACCTGGGCAACATGGGGGCGTTGGATTGGCAGAATCTTCCCCTGATTGTATCTGCATCAGTGGTTTGCAGTCTGATTCTCATGATGATGTGGAGCAAACTCAACGTGGTGGCATCCGGGGATAAGACTGCGAGGTCGTTCGGAGAGGACGCATTCAAAATCCGTAGGTTCGGTCTCATCGTAATATCGTTGATGACTGCAGTCATAGTGTGCTATACAGGAACCATCGGATTCGTGGGATTGGTCGCTCCGCATGTAGTGAGATTATTCATTGGATCCAATATGAGGTATCTCATACCAGGGTCCTTCATGTTCGGGGCGGCATTGTTGCTGGTGTCTGATGCTATCTCAAAGATGCTCATTCTGCCTATCGGAGTGATAACTTCTATCATAGGCGGTCCAATGTTCCTAATGCTGTTGATAAAGCAGAGGAAACAGGAGAATCGTTTGTGATTTCGAGACTTTGGTTCGTCTGAATCTCGAAATGAAGAATCCACACGCCCATAGGATGTCCTTCCGATGCTCCATTATACGTCCTTTCGCATCCCGACCCCGATACGAACATGACGGAGGAGCTGGAGGTTCTGCGCAAAGCCCTCATCGATGCGAGGGCCCTCATCGGAGACGTCGGAGGGGTCCGCAGGAAGGACACCGTCGCCGGCGTCTACGACGCGGTGACCGATATCGATGTGACGGTCGAGAGGAAGGTCATCGGAGCAATCCGCTCCGCATTCCCCGAGGATGCGATCATCGCCGAGGAATCCTCCCCAGATGCGATAGCCGAAGGACGCACCTGGGCCCTGGATCCCATCGATGGAACAGTCAACATGACCCGTGGCATCCCCCTGTACGGGATGCAGGGTGTATTCATGAGGGACGGGGCCCCCGAGGCATCCGCCATCCTCCTTCCGGAGTCCGACGAGCTCTTCACAGCCTCCTCCGAAGGAGCGTTCCTCAACGATATTCCCGTACACGTCGCCGAACCGCGTCCGCTGAAGGAATGCATCCTCACAACCGGCGACTTCAGCAGAAGGTCGCAGGACTACCGGAGGATGCAGGCGCTCCTATTGTCCGAATGCCGCGACTGTGTCGCCAGGTTCAAGATGTTCGGCGCCGCATGCGTCGATTTCGCATACCTCGCATGCGGAAGGACCGACATACACGTCCGTTTCGTCAACAAGATATGGGATTTCATGCCCGGTCTGTATCTCGCGGAGAAGGCCGGAGCCGTCTACGACCGGGACCTCCTCGAAGAGACGGGGATACTGATCCTCTGCTATGAATATGATCTTGAACTCGGCGCCGCCGATGGGAGAGGTCCTTGCGAACTCCTTGATCTTCCCGCCGATGAGAGCCATCGATGCCAGAAGGCACTCGAGCTGTATCCTCTCGCTGCTCCCCTCGACGATCCTGAACTCGCACTCCCCGGTCTTCTCCATCAGGCGGACCTTCTCGTAATCCGAGATCTCCAGGTTGAATATCCCGGAGTGGATCTGCTTGATGATGTCCTGTCCGGAGAGACCGTACTCGGTCATCGTCTCCTGCAGCAGGTCCTTGGCGCCGATGTAGTTCCCTTCCAGCGCGGTGGTCATGATGCGTCCGACGACCTCCGGGTTCGCCAGACCCGCGGTCTGGTAGATCAGGTCGAG
>LVVU01000002.1 GCA_006954465.1 Candidatus Methanoprimaticola hominis | reverse complement strand
AGATGTACGTGGAGGCGCGGGCGCTCCCTTCGATCCCACGGGACACGTAGAACGGATGGGCGCAGTGCATGCCCGAGCGGATCATGATGCCGCCCATGCTGTCGAGCATCATCCCGATATCGTGGGCTCCGAGACCGTCGATGTTGAACGAGAGCACGCTTCCGCGCTTCGACGGGTCGGTCGGACCGACCATGTGCAGGCCCTCGAGGTCCTCGAGACCGGAGACGATGCGACGCATGAGCCTCGCATCCCATCTCTCGACCTCCTCCATACCCACCGAGGAGAGGTACTCGACGGCGGCCTTGGTCCCGGCTATGCCCGCATAATCGTGGAGACCCGCCTCGAACCTCTCCGGATACGGAGCGAGCTCGACGGAATCGTATGTGGTGAGGCCGACGGTCCCTCCTCCGAGAGACAGGGGACGGAGCCTCTTCAGGGTCTCCTCGTTGCCGTACATGACCCCCATTCCGGACGGTCCGAGCATCTTATGTATCGACATGCAGTAGATGTCCGCACCGAGCTCACCCAGATCGACCTTCATATGGGGAGCCGCCTGAGCGCCGTCGACGACCACGGTCGCGCCATAATCATGGGCGATCTCCGCCACATCCTTCACGGGGACGGTGATGCCGGTGACGTTGTTAGCGTGCTGGATGGAGACGACCTTCACCTTGCGGTCCATGATGCTCTTGAACGACTCGATATCGAACGATCCGTCCTCGGCGGAACGTGTCATGCGCCTCTCGATGCCGACGGTCTCGGCGAGCCTCAGCCAAGGAACATGATTGGAGTTGTGCTCCGCATCCGTCGTGACGACCGCATCCCCCTTCCCGAGCCCGAACCCGTAGGCGGCGGTGTTCAACCCCTCGGTGGTGTTACGAGTGAAGACATAGCATCCGGGATCCTTCGTCCCGAAGAAGCGTGCAAGGGCCTCGCGGGCCTCGTCCATCATGACGGAGACGCGGGTGGCCATTGAGTGGACGCTGCGGCCTCCGCATGCCGGATACTCCTCGTAGTACTCCGTTATCGCACGGATGACCTGGTCCGGTCTCAGAGCCTGACACGCGCTGTCCAGGTAGATGCCCCTGCCGTTCCTGACGGTCGGGAAGTCCTTGCGGATGGAGTCCACGTCCATGGGTCCCCCGATACGGTCCCGGATATATACACTTGGGATTGCGGGCCGACCCATCGGGTAACATTAATTATCGATTCAATCATCGCACGGGGCATGGTATCGCTGTTGACCGATGTGGGAAGCCTCCGGCTCGAGAAACCGGGCATGGTGGCCTCCGGGATCATGGACGAGACGGGCCCCTCGATGGTCCGTATGTTCAAATGCGGGTGCGGAGCGGTCGTCACGAAATCCGTGGGACTGGAGCCGAAGCCCGGACACTGCAACCCCTGCTTCACCGAGGTGACCGGCGGCTACGTCAACGCGATGGGCCTTCCCAACCCCGGGATCGAGCTCTTCAAGGAGGAGATGGAGACCGCGGTCAAAGCCGGCAAGGTCGTCGGTTCGATCTACGGCGCCTCCCCCGAGGACTTCTCCGTCCTCGCAGGCAGGATGGAGGACTACGGCGCCAGCGCCGTGGAGCTGAACCTCTCCTGCCCCCACGCTAAGGGGTACGGGATGGAGGTCGGGACTGATCCCGCCATGGTACGCGCGATCGTCTCAGCGGTGAAATCCTCGGTATCGATCTCCGTATGGGCGAAGCTCACGCCGAACACCCATATCCTGCCGGACATCGGCATGGCTGTGCAGGATGCGGGAGGCGACGCGGTCGTCGCGATAAACACCCTGAAGGCGATGGTCATCGAGCCCGAGTTCGCCAGACCGCTTCTGAGCAACAGGTTCGGAGGACTCTCCGGCGCCGGCATCAAGCCCGTCGGGGTCAGAGCGATCTACGACCTGAGGAGCGTCCTCGACATCCCTCTGATCGGAGTGGGCGGGATCTCCACATGGCGCGATGCGGCCGAGTACATCATGGCCGGCGCCTGCGCTTTCCAGATCGGCAGCGCCGTCGGAACCGAGGGCCCCGAGGTGTTCGACAAGGTCAACACAGGGCTGGAGATGTTCATGAAGGAGTATGGTTACGATTCCATCTCATCGATGGTAGGTGTTGCCCATGAGTGACGTCGTCAGGATCGCCAAGGTCGTGGACGAGTGCTACGACACCAAGACGTTCCAGTTCGATTGGGACACCGAAGTGAGACCGGGTCAGTTCATCATGGTCTGGGTCCCGGGCATCGACGAGATCCCCATGTCCGTCTCCGGTATCGACGGGAAGCGCAAGAGCATCACCGTCAAAGCGATCGGAGAGGCCACCAGGAGAATCCACGAGCTCAGAGAAGGAGAGCCGTTGCGCATACGGCAACGGGTTCAATCTCGACTGCGGGAACATGCTCATCATCGGCGGAGGAGTCGGTACCGCGGCCATCATGCCCGCGGTGAAGGCCACCGGCGCCGATACGATCATCGCCGCCCGTTCGGACAGGGACGTCATAATGGATTCCATCGCCGCCGAGGCGGCCGGGAACCTGTGGATAGCCACCGATGACGGCAGTCGCGGATTCCACGGCAACGCCGTCCAGCTCATGAAGGAGAAGGCCGCCGAGAAGCACTACGACTGCATCCTCGCCTGCGGACCCGAGGTCATGCTCTTCTTCACGTACAAGGCATGCGAGGAGCTGGGATTGAGATGCCAGCTCTCCTTGGAACGCTACATGAAATGCGGCGCTGGGGTCTGCGGATGCTGCGTGATGGACGATTCCCGCGTATGCAGGGACGGACCGGTCTTCGACAACGAGAAGATCTCCAAGCTCACGGAGTTCGGAGTCAGCAAGCGCGACGAGTGCGGCCGCCTGGTCCTGTTCAGGAAATGACGCAGACCGGACACATAACGGTCACCCACGGCAGCCTCACCGTCGACGTGCCCCGGAGCATCTTCAAAGGGCCGTCCTGCGAGATCGACGAGGCCGCCGCGGAAGGAGATGCTCAGGGGCAGATACCCCTGGCTCTCCGAGAGTTCGACGGACGTCCTAATGGGGAAGGCGCGCAAGGAGATGATCCGCGTCCTCGACGAGGAGACCAAGGGACGGAGCCACAGCAGGACGCTGGCCTCCGACGGAAAGCTGTCGGAGGCGATAGCCCACATGAGGCTCCATCTCGATATGGACCCCGACGATGCCGATTCCTGGTACGCGCTCGGGGACCTCCTGTGCAGGTCCGGCGATGCCGCCGAAGGATACAAGGCGCTCAACCGCGGAAGGGAGCTGGCGCTCAGGAATCAGAGAAGAGGTCGTTGATCGCATCGACGATCTCGGGCACCGTGGCGCCCCAGGGGACGCGTACGACGTCTCCGTCGCGCTCGTGTCCCTGCTTGACCTTGCAGCACTTCACAATCGTCTTCTCGCCCGACTCGGTGTAATCGGCCGGACAGACATTGATGAACGGGACGTCCCGTCCGTAGAGCTCGTTGTAGATCCTGCGCGACAGATGGCATCCGATCAGGGTAACATCCTCGGAAGGCTTCGGACAGTCGTCGAGGAAGTAGAACGGGATATCGGCCTTCAGATGGGAGACCCTGCATGGGAACATCACCGCTGGGGTCCTCACCTCGGGGATCCTGGATGCCATATCGATTATGCGCTCCTCGACCACCACGGGATGCTCCACGAATCCCGATGCGAGGGCCCTCCTGGTGAGCACCCCCAGCTTCGAAGGGGACGGAGGGACGTTGTCCACCACGACCAGCCTGACCGGCTCCAGATCCTTCACGTAGCTGATATGGGAGAACATCCCCCTCACCACCACGGCCTTGCCAGGATGCTCGGACTGCAGCTCCGCCATTGCCGGGAGGTTGAGGACATCCAATCCGGGATCCTCCACGTAGACTGTGTCCTCCGGCAGGGAGACGATCTCGTGTCCCTTCAGATTCCTGAACAGACCCTTCCCGGAATCCTTATCCAGCTGCACCACGGCGTATTCGTCTCCGCTCTTCAGGACCAGGGCTTCGGTGCGGACGTACGACCTCCAGTCGTCCATCAGCGCGTCGATGGACTCCTTGGTCAACGGGAAATCCACCTCGTGCAGAGACACGTCCTTGCAGTGCATGCCTCGTCGATTGCATCGTGGATATATAACGTGTGGACGGAAGCCAGCATCCCTCAGGGGTCCAGGACCGATCGACCAACATCATCATTTTATAGAAGCAATCAATGAGGAGGCGTAGGTCGGGGTACCACAGCGGCCATGGGGTGGACTGCAGATCCATTTATGGGGGTTCGACTCCCTCCCCCGACTCCATCTTGTTCTTCGAAATCTCGAATCATCTACGCTTTCATCTTGTCAACGACTCCAGACGGATACCGGCATGGAACGCAATTCAACATGCACGTCCGTCCCTATCTGAACAGGATCGCATCCCCTGATCATCACAGAAGAGACGCGGACAAGCGCTCATCATCATGAGATGAGTAACTGGAACGGTCTGAGTCCGACAGTCGACCAAGACATGCGAACGCGGACCGCTTTTGAATCAGAAATGGACCTCCGGCTTCATCGAAGTCGGAGGCTTGGTTTTTCGATCTTCAGTCGTCTTCTTCCTCGTCCTCATCGTATTCGTCACGGATCTCACCGACGATCTCTTCTAACAGATCCTCCAGAGTGATCATACCAACGGTAGCACCGTATTCATTCAATACGAAAGAGACATTGGTGGTCTTTTCCCGCATCTCATACATGAGGTCTGCGATTTTCTTGTACTCGTAAGTATAGTAAGCATCACGCAAAATGTTTCCCACATGGAAAGCACTCTGATCCTCCGTCAGGATA
>LVVU01000001.1 GCA_006954465.1 Candidatus Methanoprimaticola hominis | reverse complement strand
CCGCGACATCAACGCAGCCAGAAACATCTTGAACCGCGGGTGGGCCTGCCACCCCGACCCGGTCTGATGGTCGAATCGCCCCGCACTCGGGCACGATGAGCGGTGTAGTGCTAGATTTCCGTTCATCTCAGGTTTAAAGAAAAATTATTGGATCTCGCATCCTTTATAATGTGCCAATCGATGCCCGTACCATGGTAGAGCAGACCGGGCTGAAGAATCGCGGACACTCCATGGAGGACATGGCCGACAGGAGGCAGGCGGCCGAGGCCTTCACGGGAGCGAAGCTCGAGGAGATCGCTGTCGGGGGGATGTCCCCCGAGACGGCATCGAAGAACATCGAGAACATGATCGGCACGGTCCAGATCCCTCTGGGATACGCAGGCCCTGTTCATATGGAGGGCGGAGAGGCGGAGGGGGACTTCCTCGTGCCTCTCGCAACCACCGAGGGGGCTCTCGTGGCCTCCATCTCCCGCGGCATGTCCGTGATAAACGATGGGGGAGGCGTCCGTGCCAGGGTGTTCGGCGATGCTATGACGCGTGCGCCCGTCTTCCGTGTGAACGGCATAGCGCACTGCGCCGAGGTCATGTCCTGGATCGATTCGCACCGTGCCGAGATAGACGAGGCGGTAAGCGGTACGACTTCCCACGGGAAGCTCGTCAGGATCGAGCCCTTCCCTGCAGGGAGGAACCTGTTCCTGAGGTTCTCCTTCGAGACGGGGGACGCCATGGGGATGAACATGGCGACCATCGCCAGCGAGGCGGTCGGAAGGCTCATCGAGAAGGAGACCGGAGCCGTCATGGTGTCCGTCTCCGGCAACATGTGCTCCGACAAGAAGCCCGCAGCCATCAATCTCATCGAGGGGCGCGGGAAGACCGTCGTCGCCGAGGCCCTCATCCCCCGGGATATCGTCGAGAAGAGGCTCCATACGACAGCCGATGCCGTGGTCGAGATCAACTACCGTAAGAACCTGGTGGGCAGCAGCCTCGCCGGAACCCTCGGAGCCAACGCCCATGCGGCCAACATGGTCGCGGCATTCTTCATCGCAACCGGTCAGGATCCCGCCCAGGTCGTGGGCGGAAGCATGGCGATGACCACCTGCGAGGACATCGACGGGGACCTGTACATCAGCGTCAGGATGCCCGCGGTCGAGGTGGGGACCGTCGGAGGCGGAACCAGGCTCCCATGTCAGAGGGAGGCTCTTTCCATGATCGGATGCCTCGGAGACGGGAAGGCCCGCAAGCTCTCCGAGATCGTCGCCGCCACGGTTCTCGCAGGAGAGCTCTCCACGCTCGCAGCGCAGGCCGCAGGACAGCTCGGAAGCGCCCACGCCAAGCTCGGCCGTTGAAACCGGGAGGGGGGATCCCCTCCCTCCTACCTTTAATATACCGAACCTTTGATTTCCCGCTTATATGCCAGTCATCAATTTCAAATACAGCGACCTCTGCACGATGCTGGGAGAGAATGTCCCGGAGCAGACGCTGATTGACAGGATACCGATGATCGGCGCCGATATGCACGAGACAGAGGGCGACACCGATGACATGTCGGTCGAATTCTTCCCCGACCGCCCCGATCTCTACAGCGTCGAAGGCCTGGCAAGGGCCCTCAGAGCCTTCCTGGACATCAAGCCCGGGATGCAGACCTACCCTGTCGCCGAATCGGATGTCGAGGTGTTCATCGACCAGAAGGTCAAGCCCGTCCGCCCCTACTTCCTCTGCGGGATCGTCCGCGATGTCGAGATCACCGACGAGTTCCTGAGATCGCTCATGGAGCTCCAGGAGAAGCTCCACATAACCATCGGCAGGAAGAGGAGCAAGCTCGCGATCGGGGTCCACGACCTCTCCAAGGTGAAGGGGCCGTTCACTTACACCCTCAAGGACCCCCATTCCGTTCGTTTCGTCCCTCTTGCGATGGACGAGGAGATGGATCTCGCCGAGATCCTCGAGAAGAACGAGAAGGGCAGGGAGTACAACAAGCTCCTTGACGGCATGTCCGAGTATCCGATCATCTTCGACTCCGAGGGGCAGGTCCTCTCCTTCCCTCCGATCATCAACGGAAGGCTGACCACCGTCACCGTCGGGAAGCACGACCTGTTCATCGATGTCACCGGAACCGACCGCAAGGCGGTCAAGGGTGCCCTCGACATCGTCGCCACGGCCCTCGCCGAGCGCGGCGGAAGGATCGAATCCGTCATCATGCACGATGGCGACGATGTATTCCGCTCCCCCGATCTGACCCCGGAGGTCAGGAGGTTCTCCGTCGCGGCCTGCGACAGGTTCCTCGGAAGGGACCTCGGACCGGAGAACACCGTCGAGTGCCTCAGGCGCATGGGGCTGGATGCCGTCGCCGACGGAGATGTCGTCACAGTATCCATCCCATCCGTCAGGCTCGACAATGTGGACATCTACGAGGATGTGGCCACAGGATTCGGATTCGACAGGTTCGGAGGACCGTACAAGGTCGAGCAGACCCAGGGCGCGCTCCTCCCCGAGACCACATTCTCCGAGAACATCAGGGACATGATGATCGGACTCGGATTCACCGAGGTCTGCACCCTCACACTGAGCAATCAGAAGGAGGAGTTCGGCATATCGGGTCTCCCCGAGGTCGACGTCGTCCGTGTGCTCAATCCGATCACCGAGGATCACACCTGCCTCCGCGCATACCTCATGCCGAGTCTGGTCAGGATCCTCCGTCACAACAAGCACCGCGACCTTCCCCAGAGGATCTTCGAGATCGGATACGTCGTCAGGGACAACAAGACCGTGCTGAGGCTCTGCGCCATGGCCACCGCCTCGAAGGTACCGTTCACAGACGTCAAGTCCTGGACCGAGTCCTTCCTCCGCGAAGCCCGTGTCCAATACACTCTGGAGCAGTGCGACTACCCCACCTTCGTGCCCGGAAGGGGAGCGTCCGTCGTATCCGACGGGAAGAGCATCGGCATGTTCGGAGAGATGGCGCCGTCCGTCGTCGTCGGATACGGCATCACCCATCCCATCGGATTCTTCGAGATCGACCTCGAGCCGATAATCGCCGGCAAGAAGGACACCCTGTTCTGAGGCGATGGCATGGAGGTAGGAGACTCATTCCCCGCATTCCGTCTGAAGGACGAGAATGGAGAGGATCTGGACAGCTCGACCCTCGAAGGCATCCGTTATGTGATCTACTTCTACCCGAAGGACAACACGCCCGGATGCACGAAGGAGGCGGAGGAGTTCAGCGCGAGCATCGCTCAGTTCATGCTGAGGAACATCCCCGTGATCGGAGTCAGCAAGGACTCCTCCGAATCGCACAGGAGGTTCATCGACGGGCATCAGCTCAAGGTGAAGCTGCTGAGCGATCCCGATCACGAGCTCATGGAGAAGGTCGGCGCGTGGGGGACCAAGGTCTCCTACGGGAAGGAGACCGTCGGCACCATCCGCTCCACCTTCATCGTGGGGAAGGACGGCAGGGTCGAGGCCCTCTGGCGCAACGTCAAGGTCGCCGGCCATGTGGAGAAGGTCCTCTCCTGCGCTGTATCCTGCTCGAAGAGATCGGAGTGACGAATCCAAGGACCTCAGCACGCTTCCGGCATCCGCCAGGAGGCTGAGGTCCGCGAAACCGTGTATCGGGGCCGAGGGATCGCTGTTCACGGCGATTATCCTCTCCGCCCCGTTCATCCCCCCCCTGTGCTGTATCGCACCGGATATCCCGAATGCGATGTACAGCTCGGGTTTCACTATCCTGCCGGAGAGTCCGACCTGACGGGATGCGGGCATCCAGCCCTTCTCCACCAATGCGCGGGAGCAGCATACCTGCGCTCCGAGCTTCCCGGCGACGGATTCGGCCACTTCTATCAGGGATCTGTCGCGGATGCCGTCGCCCAATGCTATCAGGATCCTCGCATCGCGGATATCCGAGCTATGGTCATCGGACGGTTCATCCTTCACTATCTCCTTCAGGGAACCGCCCTTGTACTGCCAGTAGATGGCCGTCCCCTGCCCCTCCTTCTTCTCCGGAGCGGGGAATGCGCCGGGACGGACGGTGGCCATCTGAGGGAATCCTCTGCATTCGATATCGGTCACCAGGGTGCCGC